>CALMID010000264.1 GCA_937863915.1 uncultured Pseudomonas sp. | reverse complement strand
CAGGATGCCGAGGGTGCGCTGTACAGCCCGCACTGCGCCACCATCCAGCCGGCCAGACTGGTACGCGGCCTGGCCGCCTGTGTCGAACGTCTGGGCGTGATGATTTACGAACAGAGCCGGGTGCTCGACTGGCAGCCCGGCCAACTGCGCGCACAAGGCGGTAGCGTTCGTTGCGACTGGCTGGTGCCGGCCGTCGAGGGCTATGCCGCGCTAATGCCGGCGCTCAGCCCGCACCAGTTGCCGGTGCAGAGCCTGCTGATCGCCACCGAGCCGCTGACTCCCGGCATCTGGAACGAGATTGGCCTGGCCCGGGGCCAGGCCTTCAGCGAAGCCAGCCGCCAGGTGACCTATGGCCAGCGTACCGCCGACGACCGTCTGGTGTTCGGTGCCCGCGGCGGCTATCGCTTTGGCGGCCGGTTGCGCGAGAACTTCCAGCTGGACCGGGAGGAAGTGGCCCTGCGCCGACGCCTGATGCTTGATCTGTTTCCAATTCTCAAGGCGGCCGAGATCACCCATACCTGGGGCGGCAACCTCGGCATGGCGCGGCGCTTCCAGCCGCACATGCTGTGTGACCGCCAGCAGCGCATTGCCCTGTCGGGCGGTTACGGCGGCGAGGGCGTCGGCGCCAGCAACCTCGGCGGGCGCACCCTGGCCGACCTGATTCTCGGCCGCGACACACTGCTGACCCGCCAGCCCTGGGTGCTGCCGCAAGGTGCAATCGACCAGTTGCCGCGCTGGGAACCCGAGCCGCTGCGCTGGCTGGGCTACAACGCGATCATCAACAGCTTCGTCCACGAAGACCGGGTGCTGGCTCAACGCCACAGTGCGCCCTGGCGCCGGCGTTGGGCCATGGGCCTGGCCGGTTTTATGGAAGGGTTGATGCGCTGAAGGCCATGGATTCGGCTCTCATCCGTCACACAAAAAACATCAGGAGAAAATCGTGAGCATCAGCCATTTCACCGACACCGCCAGGTGCGCGCTGGGCGAGGCGACAACGGTGGCCGTGCCGCTGGGTGAGCCGGTCGCGGCGACCCGCTGCATCAGCGAAGCGCGAACCGACGGCGTGGAAACCGGCATCTGGGAATGCAGCCCGGGCCGCTGGCGCCGGCAGATCGTCCAGCAGGAGTTCTGTCACTTCATCAGCGGGCACTGCACCTTCACCCCGGATGGCGGCGAGCCGATCGAGATCCGTGCTGGCGACGCGATTCTTTTCCCGCAGGGCACCACGGGTATCTGGGATATCCACGAGACGGTGCGCAAGAGCTTCGTGCTGATCGGGTAGCTGAGGTTTATGGCCATTGCCGTGGCCGATGACGGACTACAACCGTGGCGCGGTAGATCGGCACCCACGTACCAATAGGTGCCCCTTCGCCAGGAGGGGGGATTAACGCGGCGCGGTTGCTAGTTTTGCGCCAGCCAGGGTTGTTTGCTGCATAGGTATTACCGCCGGGACGGAGTCCCGCCCGCTCTCTCTGTGGAGCAGGGCACCGGTGCGGATCAGGGGATGGACAGCGTTGGCCTATTCATGGGTTCGCACAGCCGCGCGAGCCTGCCTGCGCCAATACCCTCACCGGAGCACAACAACAATGAGCGCACTACTGAAAAACCTGAAGCACTCCATGGTCGCGCTGGCGATCGGCTGTGGCGCCACGCTGGGCCTGACGGCTTCAGGCGCGGCGCTGGCCGATGCCCGCCCGGTCGTCTTCGTCGGCAACAACTGGGACGGCACGGTCAACGTCTTCGACTCCAGCACCTACGAGAAGGTCGGGCTGATCAATGCCGTGCCGGACAAGCGTGCGCGCATGACGGAAATCCTCCTCAACCCGATCAAGCTGACCGCCTTCCAGGCGGTGCGCAACCTGATCGGCGAGGGCAACGACCAGCTGGTCGACGACATGTACAGCAGCAACGACGGTCGCCTGCTGATCGCTTCGCGGCCGAGCTTTGCCGACGTAGTGGCCATCGACATCGCCACCGGCAAGGTCGTCTGGCGCTTCGTCGTCGACGGCTACCGTTCCGACCACATGGCCCTGTCCCCGGATGGCACCAAGGTGGCGGTGTCCGCCTCCACCGGCAACGTGGTTCACGTGCTGGACGTCAACACCGGCAAGCAGGTCGGCAAGTTCAAGTCCGGCAACTCGCCCCATGAGAACGTCTATTCCAAGGACGGCTCGAAGATCTACCACGCCAGCATCGGCTACGTGTTCACCCCGCTGGACCCGCAGTTCTTCGACTGGACCAAGGGCGAGCGCGTCGTCCAGGTGGTCGACACCAGCAACTACCAGGTCATCAAGAAATTCAACATGGCCGACAAGCGCAAGGCAGCCGGCCTCAAGGGCCTGAGCCCGGCGGTGCGGCCGATGGCGCATACCCCGGACGAGCAGTTCTTCTACTTCCAGCTGTCGTTCCTGCACGGCTTTGTCGAGTACGACATGGTCAACGACAAGGTGACCCGCCTGGCCAAGCTGCCCAACCTGGTGCCCGACCTGCCGCTGGAGCAGTACGTCAACGACTCCGCCCACCACGGCATTGCCATGAACGGCGCCGGCACCAAGCTCTGCGTGGCCGGCACCATGGATGACTATGTGGCGGTGGTGGATCGCGCGAGCCTTGGCTACCAGCTGCTGCAAGGCCTGGGGCAGAAGCCGTACTGGGTGACCTCGAACAAGGCGGGCGACCGCTGCTTCGTCTCCTGGAGCGGCAGCGACCAGATGTCTGTGATCGATTACGCCAGCGGCAGCGAAGTGGCGCGCGTGGATGTTGGTCGCCATCCCCAGCGTATCCGCGAGGGATATGCCCCGGGCAACTGGATGAACTGAGTCTGACTTGAGGCCTTCTCGCTGTGCTTTAGCCGCGGCGAGAAGGTCTCTCGGATAGAGGGGAATTGAGCGTGAATAGAAGCGTGATTCGCCTCTGTGGCCTGGTGCTGGCCTGCTTGGCTTTGGCACCCTGCGTATCGGCGGGTGAGGCCCTTGAATACAGCGCCGTGCAGCGCATCGATACGGTGCCGGGGCCATTCCTGAACCGGATCTATATCGCCGGCGACAGGGAGCGCCAGGATGCCAGCCTTGGCGGTGAGACCGTCACCACCATTATTCGTCGCGACAAGGGCGGGGCCTGGCTGCTGATCCCCAGGCAAAAGCT
>CALMID010000263.1 GCA_937863915.1 uncultured Pseudomonas sp. | reverse complement strand
GAGCCGATCAGCCACCGCCAGGGTGTGGCGTTCATGGTGGCCGACCTGGCCATCGAGATTGACGCCATGCGCCTGATGGTCTGGCGAGCCTGTGCCCGGGCCGAGCGTGACGAAGACTTCCTGCGCGAGGCGTATCTGGCCCGCATCCTCTGTGCCGAGAAGGCGATGAAGGTCGGTACCGATGCCGTGCAACTGCTCGGCGGGCATGGCTTTACCAAGGAGCACCCGGTCGAGCGCTGGTACCGCGATCTGCGCGCCGTTGCCATCCAGGCCGGTGGCCTGCACCTCTGAGGAGCGCACACATGTATCTGGAAACCCCCAAGAAATTCCGTGCGCTGGAGAACCAGGCGCATCAGGTGGCCGCGCAGTTCTTCCGGCCGATTTCACGCAAGTACGACAAGGCCGAGCATGCCTATCCCAAGGAGCTCGACCTGCTGGCCGCCCTGCTCGATGGCATGAACGAAGGTTCGCCCAATGCCGTGGGTGCGACCTCTGCCAGCAAGCGCGGCGCCGCGCGTGAAGTGGAGGAGGGCATCAAGAACGGCGGCAACCTGTCGGCGCTGCTCGGCGTGATGGAGCTGTGCTGGGGCGATGTCGGCCTGCTGCTGGCCATGCCGCGTCAGGGGCTGGGCAACGCGGCCATCGCCGCGGTGGCCAATGACGAGCAGCTCGGGCGCTTCGGCAAGACCTGGGCAGCCATGGCCATCACCGAGCCCGGCTGCGGTTCGGACTCGGCGGCGATCCGCACCACGGCGGTGAAGGACGGCGATCACTACATCCTCAATGGCGAGAAAATCTTCGTCACCTCGGGCGAGCGGGCCAAGGCCGTGGTGGTCTGGGCCACGCTGGACAAGGGGCTGGGTCGTGCGGCGATCAAGTCGTTTGTGGTTGAGCACGGCACACCCGGTATGACCGTCACCCGTCTGGAGAAGAAGCTCGGCATCAAGGCCTCGGATACGGCGGCGATCAGCTTTGTCGACTGCCGGGTGCCGGCGGCCAACCTGCTTGGCAATCCGGAAATCGATGTGCAGAAGGGTTTTGCCGGGGTCATGGAAACCTTCGACAACACCCGGCCACTGGTCGCCGGCATGGCCATCGGCGTGGCCAAGGCGTCGCTGGACCGTACCCGTGAGCTGCTGTCCGGGGCGGGTTGCCGTTTCGACTATCGCAAGCCGCTGCTCAGCGTCAGTCATGCCGAGGCCACGCTGTACCGCCTTGAGGCCGAATGGGAGGCGGCGCGCCTGCTGACGCTCAAGGCGGCCTGGATGGCCGACAACAAGCTGCCTAACTCCAAGGAGGCGTCGATTGCCAAGGCCAAGGCCGGGCGGGTGGCCAACGAGATCACCCTGAAGTGCGTCGAACTGGCTGGTGCTGTCGGCTATGGCGAGGACGAGCTGCTGGAGAAGTGGGCGCGGGACTCGAAGATTCTCGACATCTTCGAAGGCACCCAGCAGATCCAACTGCTGATCATTGCGAGGCGTCTGCTAGGCAAGACGTCCAGCGAATTGAAGTAAGACTGCTTTGCCCACTTCGCCCCGGCTCGCCGGGGCTTTTTATCTGGGTTCAGGCGGCGCGCAGGCGCTGAATCCAGTCCTGCCAGGCGATGCGCTCGTCATGCACCAGCCAGCCATCGCGTTCGGCGAAGGCCTCCGACAGCCACAGCGGCTGGCGGGTATCGACCGGGTCGAGCATGCCCTGCTGCAGGGTGTACAGCTCGCTGGTGGGGTGGCCGCGGTGCAGGGGAATCAGGTAGAGGTCAGGTTCATCCGGTTGCAGTTCGGCCACCAGATGGCCGCCGACCAGTCGCTCGTCAGCGTGGAACAGGCTGAGTTCACGGGCCAGGCTGGGTAGCTCCAGGCGCATGTTGTAGACCAGCTGCAGCGACGCCGTGGGCAGGTGCACGTAGGCGAACGGCCGTTCCAGCAGCGGCATCTGCCCGCGCAGAACCGGGTGGGTCGAGCCCGCCTGGGCCTGCAGGCTGAAATGCTGCTCGTCGTGGTAGTCGAGGGTGTCGGCATAGGGCGTGGGCAGCCAGGTCTGGGCAAAGCGCCCGCACAACCAGCCGGCCTCGCTCTGTACCAGGCACTCTTCGGCTACTTCGTGCAGGGCAGTGAGCAGGGGCAGGTTGAGTTCGTGGGCCGGAACATAGCCGGAGATCAGCTTGAGTACACAGTCGCCGCGGTCGGCGCGCTGCTGGCGGACCACCACCCAGTAGTCACGACCATCCAGATGCAGGGTCAGGCGAACCGAAACGCCGAGGTTGGCCAGTTCCACGCTGAATTGCTGACTGTTGCCGATTTGTACCGGGCGCCGGCGCGCCTGCATCTGGGCAAAGTTCAGGGGCAATCCAGTGCCCTGATAATGCAGCTGATGACCGTCGGCCTCGACGTGCAGGGCGAGGGTCTTGAAGCTGCCGGGGTCCTTGCGGGCGAGGGTCAGCGGCATGGTGACTCCTGTATCGCAGTCGACAAACGGAAGCTTGAGGCTAGCAGCTTAATTCCTGCTTGCCTGCGGGATGCGACGACCTGTCGCGCCTCTCTGCGCCCGGCTTCTGGCGCCGAACTTTCGCTACGCAGTCGCACCCTTCAGCACGCTGACCGCGCAAGCCACGTTGTGCGCCAGGTGCATGGGATTGATGGTGCCGACGATGGCGCTGGTCACGCCCGGGTGGCCGAACACCAGTTCGAAACTGGCCTGCACCGGATCAATGCCGGGCTGCAGGCAGGCATGGCCGCTGGCCAGCGCCTTCTTGACCAGAATGGCTTTGCCGTGGCTGGCGGCGTAGTCCAGCACCGGCTTTTCGCCCTGCTCGTTGAGGTTGTAGGTGACCATAGCGCAGTCGCCGTCTTGCAGGGCGAGCAGGCCACCCTCGACAGTCTTGCCGGAGAGGCCGAAGGCGCCGATCTTGCCCTCGCGCTTGAGCTCGGCGAGGGTTTCGTAGAGGCCTGAGTCGCGCAGAATCGCCACATCGTTGCCATCGGAGTGCACCAGCAGCAGCTCGATATGCTCACACTCAAGGCGCCTGAGGCTGCGCTCGACCGAGAGGCGGGCATGGGCCGGGCTGAAATCGAACAGCGACTGGCCGCCGATGAATTCCTCGCCGACCTTGCTGACGATCACCCACTCGTGGCGCTGGCCGCGCAGCAGCGGGCCGAGGCGCTCCTCACTGGTGCCATAGGCCGGCGCGGTGTCGATCAGGTTGATGCCCAGCTCGCGGGCCTGCTGCAGCAGTGCTCGCGCGGCGGCGTCATCGGGAATGGTGAAGCCGTTGGGGTATTTCACGCCCTGGTCGCGGCCCAGCTTGACCGTGCCCAGCCCCAGTGGCGATACGCGCAGGCCGGTGGAGCCCAGCGGCCGGTGCCAGTCATGCAGGGTGGCGAGGCTCATGGTAGCAGGGTCTCCCAGGCTGGCTGGGCCAACGCCGGGCGTGGCAGCGGCGGCAGCGCCGGGTGATTGCCGGGCTGGATGTTGTCGCGCTGCAGGGCCGCCAGAACGCGGTCGGCGAAATCGGGCGACAGCGCCAGCTTGGTCGGCCAGCCAACCAGCAATGGGCCGTCTTCGGCGAGGAAGGCATTGTCCGGGCGCACCAGGCCGGACTGCGCCGGCTCGGCGCGGTCGACCCGCAGGGTGGCCCAGCGGGTGGCGCTCTGGTCGACCCAGGGCAGCAGCTCGGCCAGCTCCTGCTGCGCCGCTTTGA
>CALMID010000262.1 GCA_937863915.1 uncultured Pseudomonas sp. | reverse complement strand
AATAACCCTAATCTTGACCAGCTCAACCTGCTCCGGATTGGCTACCGTGACCTTGATGAGTTTAGTGCAAACCAAAATGTGTTTGAGGGGGCCGGATCTGTCCTGAGCAAGCTCGCTCCGCACAATCGAGCAGCGCTGTATCGCGTACTCTTTGATGAAATGCGACGGGGCCTCTGTATGGAGACCCGCTACTTGGATCCCAATGAGCAGGAAAAGATAAAAACCAGCGCTCATACCTATCTGCATGAGCGCTGGGCATTTGCGTCCGATGAAATACTGGAAACGGCAAGGAGCCTGATCCTTGTCAAGCGTCCGGAATACAAAGGCAAGCCGCGCACTGACCTGGTATCGGGGGGTCCCCGTTCTCGGCTTTTGAGACAGATTCGACGGGCTTCATTCTGGGAGCAGACTGCTTATGCAAGCCAGATCAATACCTGGAAAGAATCAGAGCTGGTAGAGCTGATTGAGTCGTTGCTTAGGGTGGCAGCCAACTGGGGTTATGTACAAAAGCAGCAGGTTGATAAACAGATTGTTGGCTGGCGCCTCAATGCCGCTGTGATGGACTGGTGCCTGCAGGAGGATAATGCGGAAGCGAGTGGTCACAAGGCCAATGCTTTTTTCAGGCAGTTATATCTTGCGATGGCCGAGCTGCTGCGATTGCCGACTCATCCGTTGTTTGATTTCGAAGCGCAGGAGCATACTGCCCAGGTTGATGCTGCTCGTCGTCAGTTGCTCGAGCAGCGTTTCCGGTTCACTGACAAGGACCGCAAGGACTGGCTGGAAAATTCTGGCAGTGAATCACCTCTGGAGCGGTTGCCGGTGATGTTCTGTTCGCCCACCATGGAACTGGGCGTGGACATTTCGGCGCTCAATACGGTGTATTTGCGCAATGTGCCGCCAACCCCGGCCAATTATGCGCAGCGCAGTGGTCGCGCAGGGCGCTCGGGCCAGCAGGCACTGGTCGTGACCTATTGCGCAGCTCAAAGCCCTCATGACCAATGGTTTTTTCATCATGCCACTGACATGGTGCATGGCGTGGTCAAGGCGCCTACACTCGATCTCGCTAACCGTGACCTGATCGAAAGTCACCTGCATGCCGTGTGGTTGGCCTCGGCGGAAACGCAACTGGATAATAGCATTGCGCCGCTGCTTGACCTTGAAGCCCCGGGAAAGCCCTTGCGGGTATCGCTACAAGAACGTTTGTCAGATCAGGCAGTTCTTGATCGAGCTACCAACAGTGCCCGCGCAGTCGTGAGTCAGTTGGCCAATGAGCTACAGGGCCAGACCTGGTTTACTGATAGCTATGTCCAGCAGGTGATTACCAGAGCGCCGACAGACTTT
>CALMID010000261.1 GCA_937863915.1 uncultured Pseudomonas sp. | reverse complement strand
GCCTGTCCGCAGGCACTACCGAAGTGACCGTGACCGCAAATGGATCGAATCGCGCGGCGGGTGTCTCGTTGCCGGGAGAAAAGCCCCGCCCCCACCCTTAGGGCGATTGACCCGCGCGGCGTTCTGGGGTTTAAAGCTGTCTGCGCCAAAAGAAGCGCGGCCACCGCAACCTTATTTGCCCAGGGCACGACAATAACGATGGAAAGCTCCCTCCAGCAGCCGCTGCGCCGCCTGCCGTTCGCCTTTGCCAAACGCCACGGCGTGCTGCTCGACGGCAGCCGCCTGCAGGCCCGGCATGACGCCAGCCTCAATGCCCTGCAGGAAGCCCAGCGCTTCGCCGGGCAGGTCCTGCCCTGCCAGTGGCTGGCGCCCGGCGACTTCGAACAGGCGCTGGGCGCGGCCTACCAGCACGACTCCTCCGCCGCCATGCAGATGGTCGAGGGCCTGGGTGCCGACATGGACCTGGCCAGCCTCGCCGATCAGGTGCCGGAAACCGAAGACCTGCTGGAGCAGGAAGACGACGCGCCGATCATCCGTCTGATCAACGCCATCCTCGGCGAGGCGATCAAGGAAAACGCCTCCGACATCCATATCGAGACCTTCGAAAAGCGCCTGGTCATCCGCTTCCGTATCGACGGCATGCTGCGCGAGATGGTTCAGCCCAAGCGCGAGCTGGCCGCCCTGCTGGTGTCGCGGATCAAGGTCATGGCCAAGCTGGATATCGCCGAGAAGCGCGTACCGCAGGACGGGCGCATCTCGCTCAAGGTCGGCGGCCGCGAGGTGGATATCCGCGTTTCCACCCTGCCCTCGGCCAACGGCGAACGCGTGGTGCTGCGTCTGCTCGATAAACAGGCCGGGCGCCTGACCCTGCAGCATCTGGGCATGAGCGCGCGCGACCGCCAGCTGATGCAGGAAACCGTGCAGAAGCCGCACGGCATCATTCTGGTCACCGGCCCCACCGGCTCGGGCAAGACCACCACGCTGTACGCCAGCCTGGTCACGCTCAATACCGGCACGCGCAATATCCTCACCGTCGAGGACCCGATCGAATACCACCTCGAAGGCATCGGTCAGACCCAGGTCAACACCAAGGTCGAGATGACCTTCGCCCGCGGCCTGCGCGCCATCCTGCGTCAGGACCCGGACGTGGTGATGGTCGGTGAGATCCGCGACAAGGAAACCGCCGAGATCGCCGTGCAGGCCTCGCTCACCGGCCACCTGGTGCTCTCCACCCTGCACACCAACAGCGCCATCGGTGCGGTCACCCGTCTGGTGGACATGGGCGTGGAGCCCTTCCTGCTCTCCTCGTCCCTGCTCGGCGTGCTGGCCCAGCGCCTGGTGCGCGTGCTCTGCCCGAGCTGCAAGCGCCCCTACCAGGCCGATGCCGCCGAGTGCGCGCTGCTGGGTGCCGACCCGGCGCAGCCACCGACGCTCTACCACGCAGAAGGCTGCGAGGACTGTCGCCAGCTCGGCTACCGCGGGCGTACCGGCATCTACGAGCTGGTGGTGCTGGATGACGAGCTGCGCACCCTGATCCACAACGGCGCCAGCGAGCAGGACATGACCCGCCGCGCCCGCACGCTGGGCCCGAGCATCCGCGAGGACGGCATGCGCAAGGTGCGCGAGGGGGTCACCACCCTCGAAGAAGTGCTGCGCGTGACCCGCGAGGAATAAACGCCCATGGCCGCCTTCGAATACCTGGCCCTGGACAATCAGGGCCGCCAGCAAAAGGGCCTGCTCGAAGCCGACAGCCCGCGGCAGGCGCGTCAGCAGCTGCGCGAGCGCAACTGGTCGCCGCTGGAGATCAAACAGGCCAAGGCCCGCGAAGAAAAGAGCCGCAGCGGCCTGAGCTTCGGCCAGGGCCTGTCGGCCCGCGACCTGGCCCTGGTCACCCGCCAGCTGGCCACCCTGGTGCAGGCCGCCCTGCCCATCGAGGAAGCCCTGCGCGCCGCCGCGGCGCAGTCGACCACCCCGCGCATCAAGTCGATGCTGCTGGCCGTGCGCGCCCGGGTGATGGAAGGCCACAGCCTGGCCGCCAGCCTCAAGGAATACCCCTCGGCCTTCCCCGACCTGTACCGCGCCACCGTGGCCGCCGGCGAGCATGCCGGGCACCTGGCTCTGGTGCTCGAACAGCTGGCCGATTACACCGAGCAGCGCCAGCAGTCGCGGCAGAAGATCCAGCTGGCACTGCTCTATCCGGTGATCCTGATGGTCGCCTCGCTGACCATCGTCGGTTTCCTGCTCGGCTACGTGGTGCCGGACGTGGTCAAGGTGTTCGTCAACACCGGGCAGGAGCTGCCGGCACTGACCCGCGGCCTGATCGCCGCCAGCGATCTGGTCAAGCACTGGGGCTGGCTGTTCCTTCTGCTCGGCGGTGCCGGCGTGTTCGGCCTGCGCCAGGCGCTGCGCGACGAAAACCTGCGCCGCCGCTGGCATGCCCTGATCCTGCGCATCCCGCTGGTCGGCCGGCTGGCCCGCGCCACCAACACCGCGCGCTTCGCCTCGACCCTGGCCATCCTCACCCGCAGCGGCGTGCCGCTGGTGGAAGCGCTGTCGATTGCCGCGGCGGTGATCGCCAACCTGCGCATCCGCGACAAAGTCATCGAAGCGGCGCAGAAAGTCCGCGAAGGCTCCAGCCTGACCCGCGCGCTGGATGCCACCGAAGAATTTCCGCCGATGATGCTGCACATGATCGCCAGCGGCGAAAAGTCCGGCGAGCTGGACCAGATGCTGGCGCGCACCGCCCGCAATCAGGAAAACGACCTGGCCGCGCAGATCGCCCTGCTGGTCGGCCTGTTCGAGCCGTTCATGCTGGTGTTCATGGGCGCCGTGGTACTGGTCATCGTGCTGGCCATCCTGCTGCCAATCCTTTCCCTCAACCAACTGGTGGGCTAACCCCGATGCAACGACGTCAATCCGGTTTCACCCTGATCGAAATCATGGTGGTAGTAGTCATCCTCGGCATCCTCGCCGCCCTGGTGGTGCCGCAGGTGATGAGCCGCCCGGATCAGGCCAAGGTCACAGTGGCCAAGGGCGACATCAAGGCGATTGCCGCCTCGCTGGACATGTACAAGCTGGACAACCAGGCCTACCCGAGCACCCAGCAGGGCCTCGACGCCCTGGTGAAAAAGCCTTCCGGCAACCCGCAGCCGCGCAACTGGAACAAGGACGGCTACCTGAAGAAGCTGCCGGTCGATCCGTGGGGCAACCCCTACCAGTACCTGGCGCCGGGCACCAAGGGCCCGTTCGACCTCTACTCGCTGGGCGCCGACGGCAAGGATGGCGGCAGCGACAACGACGCCGATATCGGCAACTGGGACATCTGAGCAGCGTGAGCGGCGTCGCCGAGCGCAATACCCCGACGGCAGCCCCTGCCGCCGGGCCGACGCGCCGCCCATCCGCCGCCGGTTTCACCCTGATCGAGCTGCTCGTGGTCATTGTCATCATCGGCAGCCTGGTCAGCCTGGCCATGCTCTCGGTCGGCGGCAATCAGGGCCGCCTGCTGCAGGACGAAGCCGAACGTCTGGCCGCGCTGATCGGCGTACTCAGCGAGGAAGCCACCCTGGACAACCGCGAGTACGGCCTGCTGCTGGATGACCAGGGCTACCGCGTGCTGCGCTACGACGAGCGCCTGGCCGTGTGGCAGGCCGCACCGGGCCAGCGTGAACACCGCCTGCCGGAATTCGCCCGCCTTGAGCTCAAGCTCGAAGGCCAACCGTTCAAGCTGGCCGCGCCGGTTCTGGCCAAACAGGATAATCCGGGGCTCAGCGAAGGTGATGAAGCCGAGACCGCGCGGGTAACCGCCGCCCCGCAGCTGCTGATTCTCTCCAGCGGTGAGCTGTCGCCCTTCAGCCTGCGCATCGAAGAGCGCGCCGCCAACGGTGCCGCCTTCAGCCTCGCCAGCGATGGCTTCGCCCTGCCGCTGGCCGAGCGGGCCGCGCAATGATGCTGACCGTGACCCGCCAGCGCGCCTTTACCCTGCTGGAAGTGCTGGTGGCCCTGGCCATCTTCGCCACCGTCGCCGCCGCCGTGCTCACCGCCGCCGCCAGCAGCGTGCGCAATGCCGCGCGTCTGGAGGAAAAGGCTCTGGCCGGCTGGATCGCCGACAACCAGCTGGTCGAACTGCAACTGCAACGCCCCAGCCCCGGCACCGGGCGCAACCAGCGCGAGATCAGCTACGCCGGCCGCGACTGGCAACTGCAGGAAACCATCGACAGCACCAGCGACCCAGCCATGCGTCGCGTCACCCTGTGGGTGGCCCCGCGCGACAGGCGCAGCAGCGACAGCATCGAGGAGCGCGCCAGCCTGGTGCTCACCGGCTTTATCGGGGTGCGCGAATGATCGCTGCGCGCCCTCCTCGTCAGCGCGGTTTCACCCTGCTGGAACTGCTGATCGCCATCGCCATCTTCGCCCTGCTCGCCATGGGCACCTACCGCATGCTGCAGAGCGTGCTGCAGAGCGACGAAAGCACCCGCCGCCACGAGCGCCAGCTGCGCGAACTGACCCGCGCCATGGCCGCGCTGGACCGCGACCTGCTGCAGGTCATCCCGCGCACCGTGCGCGACACCTATGGCGAGCCGCGCGGCGCGCTGCTCGGCGGCGACAGCCTGAACCTGGAACAGGCCGCCCTGGAGCTGACCCGCAGCGGCTGGCGCAACCCGCTTGGCGCTCCCCGCGCGCAGCTGCAGCGGGTGCGCTGGCAACTGCGCGGCGATGTGCTGCAACGCCTGTACTGGCCAGTGCTGGATCAGGCCGTGGACACGGCCGTGCAGGAACAGCAGGTGCTCAAGGGCGTCAGCGACCTGCGCGTGCGCTTTCTCGATATCGAGGGCAACTGGCAGCCGCAGTGGCCGCCGGCCCGTGGCGACCTGACCGAAGAACAGCTGCTGCGCCTGCAGCCGCAAGCGGTCGAGCTGACCCTGACCCATCAGCACTACGGCGAACTGCGCCGCCTCTACCGCCTGCCGGACAGCCCGCCGCAGCAGGATGCCGGCGGCCCGGTCGTCGACAGCGATGGCAACACCGCCAATGACGCTGAAGGCGCCGACGGCAACGGCGACTCCAGCACCGGGGAGCAGCCATGAAGCGCGAACGGGGCGTCGCGCTGATCACCGTGCTGCTGATCGTGGCCATCGTCACCGTGGTCACCGCCGCGCTGGTCGCCCGCCAACACCTGGCCATCCGCAGCAGCGCCAATCAGCTCAACGCCCGCCAGGCCCTGCACTACGCCATGGGCGGCGAAGCCCTGGCCCAGGGCATTCTGCTGCGCGACATCAAAGGCAACAGCGGCGACCCGCGCAGCCCGGTCGATCACCTGGGCGAAGCCTGGGCACGCCCGCTGCCGCCGTTCGCCATCGAGCAGGGCGAAATCGCCGTGCGCATCAGCGACCTGTCCGGGCGCTTCAACCTCAACAGCCTGGTGCAGGGCAAACAGGTCAACCGCATCGCGCTGGAGCGCTTCCAGCGCCTGCAGCGCCTGCTCGGCATCGAACGCAACTACGCCCCGGCGCTGGTCGACTGGCTGGACGAAGACCAGCAGGTCTATGGCGAAGGCGGTGCCGAGGACAACCAGTACCTGCTGGCCACGCCACCCTATCGTACCGGCGGCCAGGCAATGGCGTCCGTCAGCGAGTTGCGCCTGCTGCTGGGCATGACCGAGGCCGACTACCGGCGCCTGCTGCCCCATGTCAGCGCCCTCCCGGCGCAGACTGCCCTCAACGTCAACACCGCCAGCGCGCCTGTGCTGGCCAGTCTGGCCGCTGGCCTGAGCCTGACCAGCGCGCGCAGCCTGCAGACCGCCGGCGGCCGCGAAGGCTATCGCGACCTGGCCGCGTTTCTCGCCCAGCCGGCGCTGGCCGGCCTTGGCGTACAGGGCGCCGGCCTGGAGGTTGGCAGCCAGTTTTTCGAAGTGCGCAGCGAAGTCAGGCTTGGCGAACGACGCCTGGTGCTGCTAAGTACCCTCCAACGCAGTGCGGAAGGTGAAATGCTGGTGCTCGGCCGAGATTTCGGCCAGGCCGCCCTGCTCGCCGAACCCACCACTACCACCGAGCAGGATCCCCGATGATCGATTGCCTCTTCATGGCTCCCGGCGGCCACGGCCTCGCCGACAGCCGCCTGTACTGGCAACCCGCCCAAGGGGCCGGCCGCTGGCTCGACCTGCCGGCGCTCAGCGCCGAGCTGGCCGGCGTGCCACTGGCCCTGGTGCTGCCGGGTGAGCGCCTGAGCGCCTGCAGCGTGGCACTGCCGACCAGCAAGGCGCGCTGGCTGCGCCAGGCCCTGCAGTACGCCGTGGAAGAACAGCTGGCCGAGGACGTCGAGCAACTGCACCTGGCCATGGGCGAACCCCAGGCAGACGGTCGCGTGCGTGTCCTCGCCGTGCGCCGCGACTGGCTCAAGGCCCTGCTCGCCGAAGCCCAGGCTGCCGGCCTGCAGGTCGACGCCCTGCACGCCGACTTCGACCTGCTGCCAGCCGAGGGCTGCCACGCGCTGATTCAGGG
>CALMID010000260.1 GCA_937863915.1 uncultured Pseudomonas sp. | reverse complement strand
ATTGACGGTCAGTGGACGGTGACCAAGGCGATCATGTCGCGTTCGGCGCGCATCCTGATGGAAGGCTGGGTGCGGGTACCGGACGATTCGTTCTGATGCATGAAAAAGCCCGGCGCTGGGCCGGGCTTTTTACGGTGTAACGCCGTGTTTACTTGAGCCGGCGTTCCACGCCTTTTTCCACCAGGATCTTGGCGGAGATTTCCTCCACCGAGAAATGGGTGGAGTTGATGTGCGGGATGTTCTCGCGGCGGAACAGGTTTTCCACCTCGCGGACTTCGAACTCGCACTGGGCAAAACTGGAGTAGCGGCTGTTGGGTTTGCGCTCGTGACGGATGGCGGTCAGGCGATCCGGGTCGATGGTCAGGCCAAACAGCTTGTGTTTGTGCTGCTTGAGGGCGGCGGGGAGCTGCAGGCGCTCCATGTCTTCCTCGGTCAGCGGGTAGTTGGCGGCGCGGATGCCGTACTGCATGGCCATGTACAGGCAGGTCGGGGTTTTGCCGCAGCGCGAGACGCCGACCAGGATCAGGTCGGCCTTGTCATAGTGGTGGGTGCGGCCGCCGTCGTCGTTGTCGAGGGCGAAGTTCACCGCCTCGATGCGCTCCATGTAGTTGGAGTTGGCGCTGATCGAGTGCGACTTGCCCACCGAGTATGACGAGCCGGCGGTCAGCTCCTGCTCCAGAGGGGCAAGGAAGGTGGAGAAAATGTCGATCATGAAGCCGTTGGACTCGGCCAGCACCTCGCGAATCTCGCGATTGACGATGGTGTCGAAGATGATCGGACGGGCGCCGTCTGCCTCGGCAGCTGCATTGATTTGCTGTACCATCAGTCGGGCTTTTTCCACGGTGTCGATGTACGGTCGTGTCAGCTTGCTGAAGGCAATGGTTTCGAATTGTGCGAGCAGGCTTTGACCGAGGGTTTCGGCAGTGATGCCGGTGCCGTCGGAGATGAAAAAGGCAGTTCGTTTCATAGCGCTGCAGGCCTTAAGGTAGTCTCGGATCTTGGCTAAGATGGCCGCATGGTCGGGCCTTGCCGGGCGTCATTGTGACGCATTTGTCTGCAGCTGCGCCAGAATCTCGCGGCCGGGAGTGCCACGGGGTTGTACCAACATTCATGTGGAGAGATCACCTTGGTAGAGTACGTAGTGTCCCTCGATAAGCTCGGCGTCCACGATGTTGAGCGGGTAGGGGGCAAGAACGCTTCCCTGGGCGAAATGATCAGCAACCTGGCCGGTGCCGGTGTTTCGGTTCCTGGCGGTTTTGCCACCACGGCCCAGGCCTACCGTGATTTTCTCGAGCAGAGCGGCCTCAACGACCGCATTCATGACCTGCTCGATGCTCTCGATGTGGATGACGTCAATGCCCTGGCCAAGGCCGGCGCGCAGATCCGCCAGTGGGTGATGGACGCCGAGTTCCCGGCCCAGCTGGATGCCGATATCCGCACCGCTTTCGCCGAAATGAGCGGTGGCAACGAGCACATGGCGGTGGCCGTGCGCTCCTCCGCCACCGCCGAAGACCTGCCGGACGCGTCCTTCGCCGGCCAGCAGGAAACCTTCCTCAATATCCGCGGCGTGGACAACGTGATCCGCGCGGCCAAGGAAGTCTTCGCCTCACTGTTCAACGACCGCGCCATCGCCTACCGCGTGCATCAGGGCTTCGACCACAAACTGGGCGCCCTGTCCGCCGGCGTACAGCGCATGGTCCGTTCGGAAACCGGTACCGCCGGCGTGATGTTCACCCTCGACACCGAGTCGGGCTTCCGTGACGTGGTGTTCATCACCGGCGCCTACGGTCTCGGCGAGACTGTGGTGCAGGGCGCGGTGAACCCTGACGAGTTCTACGTGCACAAGCCGACCCTGGAGGCTGGTCGCCCGGCGATCCTGCGCCGCAACCTGGGCAGCAAGGCAATCAAGATGGTCTATGGCGACGAAGCCAAGGCCGGCAAGTCGGTGAAAACCGTCGAGGTTGATCGTGCCGATCGCGCCCGCTTTGCTCTCAGCGACGCCGAGGTCAACGAGCTGGCCAAGCAGGCGATGATCATCGAGAAGCACTACCAGCGTCCGATGGATATCGAGTGGGCCAAAGATGGCGACGACGGCAAGCTGTATATCGTCCAGGCCCGTCCGGAAACCGTGAAGAGCCGCAGCGGCGGCAATGTCATGGAGCGTTACCTGCTCAAGGAAATGGGCAAGGTGCTGGTGGAAGGCCGTGCCAATGGCCAGCGCATAGGCGCCGGTCCGGTGAAGGTTATTCACGACGTTTCCGAGATGGACAAGGTGCAGCCGGGCGACGTGCTGGTCTCCGACATGACCGATCCGGACTGGGAGCCGGTGATGAAGCGCGCCAGCGCCATCGTCACCAATCGTGGTGGACGCACCTGCCACGCGGCGATCATCGCCCGTGAACTGGGCATCCCGGCCGTGGTCGGCTGCGGTAATGCTACCCAGGTACTGCAGGATGGCATGGGTGTCACCGTGTCCTGCGCCGAGGGTGACACCGGTTTCATCTTCGAGGGCCAACTGGGCTTCGATATCCGCAAGAACTCGGTCGATGCCATGCCCGAGCTGCCGTTCAAGATCATGATGAACGTCGGCAACCCGGACCGTGCCTTCGACTTCGCCCAGCTGCCCAACGAGGGCGTGGGCCTGGCGCGTCTGGAGTTCATCATCAACCGCATGATCGGCGTGCACCCCAAGGCGCTGCTGAACTTCGCCAACCTGCCGGTGGAGATCAAGGACAGCGTCGAGAAGCGCATTGCTGGTTACGACGATCCGGTCGGTTTCTACGTCGAGAAACTGGTCGAGGGCATCAGCACACTGGCTGCGGCGTTCTGGCCGAAGAAGGTCATCGTGCGTCTGTCGGACTTCAAGTCCAACGAATACGCCAACCTGATCGGCGGCAAGCTCTACGAGCCGGAAGAAGAGAACCCGATGCTGGGCTTCCGCGGTGCTTCGCGCTACATCAGCGAGAGCTTCCGTGACTGTTTCGAGCTGGAATGCCGCGCCATGAAGAAAGTGCGCAACGAGATGGGCCTGACCAACGTCGAGATCATGGTGCCTTTCGTGCGTACCCTTGGCGAAGCCAGCCAGGTGGTTGATCTGCTGGCCAGCAACGGCCTCAAGCGGGGCGAGAATGGCCTGCGCGTGATCATGATGTGCGAACTGCCATCCAACGCCCTGCTGGCAGACGAATTCCTCGAATTCTTCGACGGCTTCTCCATCGGCTCCAACGACCTGACCCAGCTCACTCTGGGCCTGGATCGAGACTCCGGCATCGTCGCCCATCTGTTTGATGAGCGTAATCCGGCGGTGAAGAAGCTGCTGTCCAATGCCATCCAGGCCTGCCGCAAGGCCGGCAAGTACATCGGCATCTGCGGTCAGGGTCCGTCGGACCATCCGGATCTGGCCAAGTGGCTGATGGAGCAGGGCATCGAGAGTGTCTCGCTGAACCCGGACTCCGTGCTTGATACCTGGTTCTTCCTGGCCGAGAACCACGCCTGATAACTGTTTTCAGACAGCCAGAAGGGCGGGCCACTCACCCGCCCTTTTTTGTGCAATAGAGCCATGCAGTCGAACCATGCAAAGTAGCAGTGAGCTTTTTCCCGTCGCGCTGATCAGCGCCGAAATTCGCGGCGAACTGACCGAGGATGTCTACCTTCTCAAGCCCAACAACAGCCCTGACAACAGCGTCGAGCTGGCGCTGACGCGGATTGGCCTGCGTGAGCGCAGTGGTGATTACGGTGAGCCGGTGGTGCTGCTGCATGGCAGTTTTTCCAACCGGCGCTTCTGGTGCTCGCCGCTGGGGATCGGTGCCGGTGCCCATCTGGCCCACCAGGGCTTCGATGTGTGGATTCTGGAAATGCGTGGCCACGGCCTGTCGCCGCGCAACCGGGATTACACGAAGAATCGGGTCAGTCATTACGTACGCTATGACCTGCCGGCGGTAGCGGCCTTCGTTCAGGAACAGAACGGCCTGGCGCCGCACTGGGTCGGCCACTCGCTGGGCGGCATTGTGCTGGCGGCCGCCTTGGGCGGCGGTTATCTGGATGAGGCCAGTGCCGCCTCCGCTGCCTTGTTCGGCAGCCAGATCAGCCGCATCTACTGGCCGCTCAAAGTGCCGCCGGTGGAGTGGGCCGGGCGCCTGCTG
>CALMID010000259.1 GCA_937863915.1 uncultured Pseudomonas sp. | reverse complement strand
GCTGTTCACTCGTGGTGAAACCCAGGCCCTGGTGGTTGCCACCCTCGGTACCGCGCGCGATGCCCAGCTGCTCGACACCCTGGAAGGTGAGCGCAAGGACAGCTTCATGCTGCACTACAACTTCCCGCCGTTCTCGGTGGGTGAGTGTGGTCGTATGGGCGGCGCTGGCCGTCGTGAAATCGGCCACGGCCGCCTCGCCCGTCGCGGCGTACAGGCCATGCTGCCGAGCCAGGCAGACTTCCCGTACACCATCCGCGTGGTCTCGGAAATCACCGAATCCAACGGCTCCAGCTCCATGGCGTCGGTCTGCGGTGCTTCCCTGGCTCTGATGGATGCCGGTGTGCCGGTCAAGGCGCCGGTAGCCGGTATCGCCATGGGTCTGGTCAAGGAAGGCGACAAGTTTGCCGTACTGACCGACATCCTCGGTGACGAAGACCACCTGGGCGACATGGACTTCAAGGTAGCCGGTACCGCCAAGGGCATCACTGCCCTGCAGATGGATATCAAGATCAACGGCATCACCGAAGAAATCATGGAGAAAGCCTTGGAGCAGGCGCTGGAAGCGCGTCTGAACATCCTCGGCCAGATGAATCAGGTCATCGGCAGCGCGCGTGCCGAGCTGTCGGAAAATGCTCCGACCATGATTCAGATGAAGATCGATTCGGACAAGATCCGTGACGTCATCGGCAAGGGCGGCGCGACCATCCGTGCCATCTGCGAAGAGACCAAGGCTTCCATCGACATCGAAGACGATGGCAGCGTGAAGATCTACGGCGAAACCAAGGATGCCGCTGAAGCTGCTCGTCAGCGCGTACTGGGCATTACCGCCGAAGCCGAGATCGGCAAGATCTACGAAGGCAAGGTGGAGCGCATCGTCGACTTCGGCGCGTTCATCAGCATCCTGCCGGGCAAGGATGGCCTGCTGCACATCTCGCAGATCAGCGACAAGCGCATCGACAAGGTCACCGACGTTCTGCAGGAAGGCCAGCAGGTCAAAGTCCTGGTACTCGACGTCGACAACCGCGGCCGCATCAAGCTGTCCATGAAGGACGTTGAAGCTGCCGAGGCCTCTGGCGTCTAAGCCAGCGACCGCTAAGAAGAAAGGGGGCCTTGCAGGCCCCCTTTTTTTGCCCGGAGAATGGGCGCCTATCGATCAAGGATGTCATACGGCATGGACAAGACTTACTGCCACTATCACCCTGCGCAGCCGGCTACCTGGCACTGCGCGCCCTGCGCACGGCATTTTGGCGACTGCTGCATGCCGCGCAATGCCGACGCACCGGATGAGCTGCCGCGCTGCCCATTGTGCGGCGGAGCGCTGACCTACCTGGGTGCAGCCAACCGCGCACAGCCCTTCTGGGAGCGCATCCCGCGTTTCTTTCTCTATGGCCTGCAGGCCGCTCCGCTGCAGCTGGCCGCGCTGGTGGCGCTGGTCAGCCTGTTCATGCCGTCGGGCTTCATGGCTATGGTGGCGCTGCTGGTGGTGCTGGTCAGCCTGACCAGCAAGTACCTGGAGGCGGTCATCGAGCATGCCAGCCTGGCACTGGCGGAGGCGCCCAGCCTGAGCGCGGCGTTTGGCTCGGGACGTTTCAGTCTGTTTTTCCAGCTGCTCGGCCTGGTGCTGTTGAGCGCCGGGCTGATGTGGCTGGCGGCGGACTTTCACAGCGAGGCGATCTTCATGATCACCGCGCTGCTGATTCAGCTGGTGTTGCCGGCCATCATCATCCGCCTGGCGCTGGACAAGAGCCTGTGGTCGGCTCTGAACCCGGATGCGATTGGCGCGGTGATCAAGGCCATGGGCTGGCGCTACCTGATTCTCTGGGTGTTCTGCTTCATGCTGTGGAGCCTGCCGGACTCGGTGACGTACCTGCTGGCCCACGGCCTGCCGCGGGTCGTGCTAATGCCGGTGGCGACCTTCCTGTTTGTCTACAGCCTGGTGGTGATGAGCGCCATGCTCGGCTACGCGGTGTTCCAGTACCAGGGCGCCCTGGGGTTTGCCGCCGCGGCAGAGGATGAGCATACGGGTTTCCCCGAGGCGGAGTACCGCAAGCGCCGGGCACTGGCGGAGGCGGAAATTCGCCTGAAGGAAGGCCAGGCCGGACAGGCCCTGGAAATCCTCGGCAAGGCGCTGGATCGCGATGCCAATGATCTGCGCCTGAACGAACGCTATCACCAGTTGCTGTTTGCCATGCAGGCGCGTGAGCGCTTCCTGCGTCACCTGGCGCATTACCTGCCGCTGGCTGCTCGGCAGAACCCCGCGCAAGCAGCCACGGCCATGCTCAATGCCCGCCAGTTGCAGGGCGACTATCTGCCTGAGGATGCACTGGTCTGTGAGAAGGTGGCCGAGGCCTTGCTGGCGCGACACAAGACCCGTGAGGGGCTGAGCCTGCTGCGCAACTTCCACCAGCGCTTCCCCGAGTACCCGCATGTGCCACGGGCCTACCTGTTGGCGGCACGTGGCTTTGCCGAGGGGCTGGGGCAGCTGGAGCCGGCGCAGAAACTGCTGGGTTTTATCCGCAGTCGCTACCCCGGCTCTCCCTTGCTGGATGAAGTGGAAGCTCTGGAAGCGGTGATCAGCCGTCTGGCGGCCAACTGATCAGCGCGCCAGATGAGCCTGCAACAGGCTGACCTGGCGGGTTTGCTCGGCATCGGGGAAGTGTTCGCGGAGCAGGCGGGCGACATCGGCCAGGCCGTGGCGATCACCGCGCTGGCCAAGCTGCTTGCTCAGTTGCAGGCTCAGCGTCGCCAGCTGTGCGGGTACGGGGGCTTGTGCGGCGAGCAGGCGCCAGGGTTGCAGGGCATGGCGGCTGTCGCCTTCGCGCAGCAGCTGCTGCAGCAGGTGCAGCAGCACGCTGGGGTGCTTGAGCAGAGGTGACTGACCTTCGCCGGCGTCGCTGGCCAGTTTCTGCAGCAGAGCCAGTTGCCCGCTACCGGCGGGCAGGACGAACAACTGCTTGAGCAGCGCGCTGAACAACGCCTTGTCCTGGCGTGTCTTGGCCACCGGGTAGAGCTTGTCGAGCAGTTCCAGGCGTTCAGGGTAGCGCTGCAGCAGGTCGAGTCCACGGCTGGCGGCCTGGTCGAGGACGAAGCGACCGATCAGTTGATCCAGTGCCTGCAGCTCGCGCTTGAACGGTGCATCGGCATCTTCCTTGTTGATATAGGCCTCATCGACCTTGATGCGGTTGAACTGACGCGGCAACCAGACGGCAATGAAGCCGAAGGCGATACCGCCAAAGTGCGCCCAGTAGTTGACGTTATTGTCGGCCAGCAGGGCGCCATAAAGCTCCTTGCCAAGAAATACCGGCAGTACCCACAGGGCCGGCGCGGTGAAGTAGCCGAACAGCGGGCCCAGCCAGTAGAAGAACTTGATCCTGCGCAGGCCGTAGACGCCCAGGTACATGCCCATCAGGCCGGCAATCGCACCGGAGGCACCAACACCCGGCACCCAGGCCGGCTCCACGGCCCACCATAACAGGTGCGAGGCCAGGCCGCTGACCAGATACAGCAGCAGGTAGGTGGCTTTGCCCAATGCCAGCTCCAGGGCAAAGCCGAAGATGAACAGGAACAGCATGTTGCCCAGCAGGAGATCGAAGCTGCCATGCAGAAACATGGCGCCGAACAGCCCCTGTACGGTAAAGCGCTCGGGAATGAAGCCGAAGCGGAAGCTGCTGATCTGATCGCGGGCGGCTTCGGCGGCCTGGCGCTTGGCCTGCCATTGGGCATCGGCCTGGTAGTCGGCGCGCTGGTGGATCTGCTGTTCGAACTCCAGATCGGTCAGGGCGGCAGCCGCCAACTGCTGGCGTGGCATGGCCTGGACCTGCTCGCGCTCGTACTCCTTGAGCTCGTGCTCCTGCATCAGCCGCTCGACGATCAGATTGCGCTCGCGATTGAGCAGTCCGCCGTCGAGGTAGCTCTTGATGGC
Source organism: uncultured Pseudomonas sp. (assembly GCA_937863915.1). Taxonomy (GTDB): domain Bacteria; phylum Pseudomonadota; class Gammaproteobacteria; order Pseudomonadales; family Pseudomonadaceae; genus Aquipseudomonas. Next base: position 3,897 of record CALMID010000259.1, on the reverse strand, counting down.
GGCCTCCTGGCGCGCCTCGTCGCCGCTCTGGTAGGCGAAGTAGATCAGGCAGTTGAGCAGGATCAGCAGCAGGGTGATGACGGGAGGGCGTTTCCAGTCGAGCGGGTGTTCCGCCGGAATGATCAGCATGGGGGACTTCCGTGTGCTTGGGATTACTGCTTGCGCTTGCTGGTGACGCTGGTCAGGCGACCGGCCTCGAAGCGCAGAAAATGGTACATGCCGCTGCGCGGGCCGTAGACCCATTCTTCCACCGCGACTTCACTGCGTTCGCCATAGTAGCCGGTGACGACCCGGTAGCCGAGGAAATCGCGGCTGATCGGTTCGCCGCAGGTGCTGAGCACTTCGCTGGCGGTATCACCGCTGCTGACCAGGCCGCTGCCGCAGCGCAGGGTGGAGCTGGCCCAGAGAGCGGGGCTGGCCAGCAGTAGTAGACAGAGCAACAGTCGGCAAGGCATGACGGTACTCACTGGTTGCGCCGGGTTTCGATGGTGCGCAGGCGATTGGCCTCGAAGGTGAGGATATAGAGCATGCCGTTGTTCGGCCCGTACACCCACTCCTCGATTCTGAATTCACGGCGGTCGTATTCGCCCAGGCTGTAGCCCAGCACGTCACGGTATTTGGGCGGGCCGCAGCGCTCCTCGACCTCGAAGGCACGATCACCCACGCTGACCAGAGAGCTGCCGCAGCGCATGCTTTCGGCCTGGCTGGCGGCGCTCCAGGCCGCCAGCAGGAAGAGCCACAGAGTTTTGTTCACTATTCGCTGTCCAGGTGCAGGGCGCTGGCGGTGCGCCCGGGTTCGGCGGTGTCGCTGAGGGCGACATCCAGAAGGAAGATACGTTGGTCGGCCAGGCCCTGGCTGACCAGGAAGTCCTTGATGCTGCGGGCGCGATCCTGAGCCAGCTGGCGCAGCAGCAGTTCGCTGCCCTGCCAGTTGGCGAGCACCGCCTGCTCCAGGCGGGCACTGCGCTCCGCATCACCCAGCTCTTTCCATTCGGCCGGTGGCTGTTGTTTCAGGCGGGCGCGATAGATGCCTTCGAGCAGGCTGGGCTTGACCCCGTCCGGTACCTCCAGCTCGCTGGGGGTGGCCGGGACCTTGTCACCGCTGCGTTGCAGCATGCGGTAGTAGTTGCTCTGGTATTCCTCCTGCAGGCGCTGGCTGGCCAACAGGGGGCCATCATTGCTTTTGGCGCTAATGCCTTCAACATCCAGACGCAGGGTCGGGCGTTCTTTCAGGGCCTTGGCCAGGGTTTCCAGGGTGCCCTTGGCCTGCTTGTCCAGACTGTCGCTGCCCGGGTCGAAGCTGACCTGACTGAGGTCGGCCTGCTCGCCGCCGACCAGCCCGGCGATGAAGTTGAACGGTGCCTGCACGGCACGCACCACCAGGTTGCGCAGGGTCTGCCAGACGATCGGCATGACGCTGAACTCGGGGTTGTTCAGATCGCCGGAAACCGGCAGTTCGATGCTGATCTTGCCTTCGCTGTCCTTGAGCAGGGCCACGGCCAGGCGGATCGGCAGGTCCACCGCATCCTTGCTGTCGACCTGTTCACCCAGCTGCAACTGCTCCAGCACCAGCTTGTTGTCGGCATTCAGCTGGCCTTTCTCGATGCGGTAGTGCAGGTCGAGGTTGAGGCGGCCCTTCTTGATCCGGTACCCGGCGAACTTGCCGGAGTAGGGGGTCAGGGTGGTCAGTTCCACATGCTGGAAGCTGGTGGCGATATCCAGCTTGTCCAGCGGAGCGAAGGGGTTCAGCGCACCCTTGATGCTGACCGGCGCATAGCGGTCGACGCGACCCTTGATATCGACCGCTGCCGCCTTGGGCGAGCGGCTGTCGATGGTGCCGATGTGGCCGTCGAGGCGCTGGATGGCGGTGGCGAAGTTGGGCTTGAGGCTGAAATCGGCAAAGTTGGCTGAGCCGTCGGCGATCGCGATACCGCCGATATGGATGCCCAGCGGTTTGCCAGGGGCACTGGGGGCCGGGCTGGCGGGTTGCGGGATCAGCAGCTCGTTGACGTTGGTGGTCAGGTCTTCGTTGATGATGAAGCGGGCATAGGGCTGCTGCAGGCTGATCTTGTCGATACGCAGCTGGTCGCCGTGCACATACTGCAGGCCGTCGAGCTGAAGCCTCTGCCACTTGAGGAAGTCACGGTTCTTCAGGGTATCGAGCGTATGCAGCTGGTGCACCTCGGCGCTGCCGGTGACGCTGAAGGCCAGCGGTGCGGCGCTTTTGAGGTCGACCTTGAGGTCGCTGCCGAGCAGGCCGCTGCGCAGCTCCAGACGCACGAACGGCTGCAGATAGGCCTGGGCCAGGCGCAGATCGATATCCTTGGTGTTGACCTGCAGCTGAGCTCCGAGCGGTTGCAGCAGAACCTGGCCGGCGGCGCTGAGCTTGCCCTGCTTGCCCAGGCCGCTGTCGAGCTTCAGCTGGAAGGGCTGGTCACCGCTGCTGACGAAGTTCTGCAGGTCCAGATCCAGAGGGCCGATATCCAGTTTCACCGCTTGTTCAGGAGCGCGGTCTTCAAGGTGCGCGCGGTAGCCGCGCAACTGGGTATCGACCAGAGTGATCTGCCACGGCTTATCGTCGCTTGCCGCAGCTGGCGCGGTGCTGGGCTCGCCACTCGCGGCAGCGCCGCCAGCAGAGTCGGCGGGGGCGGCTGCGACGCTACTGCTTTCAGTCGGGGTGGCGGTCGGCTCTGGGCTGCTAGCCGGTTTGGCCGGCGTGGCCAGCAGTTTCTGCCAGTCGAGCTGGCCATCCTTCTCGCGAGCCGCCCAGGCTTCCAGGTTCTGGCTGCGAATCTGGCCGATGATCACCTGTTTCTGCGCCAGGTCGAGCGAGCTGTTGCTGATGTCCAGACGCTCGAGCTTCAGCAGCGGTTTCTGCTCGGGGCTCTGGATGGCAAAGGGCGCGAGGCTGACGGCGAGTTGTTCCAGCTTCAGTTCGGTGCCCTGCGTCAGGCTGAACTGATAGTCGGTGCTGGCGCTCAGGGTGCCTTCCTGCAGGTCCAGTGGTACGGCATCGCGCACATAGGGCCAGATGGCCTTGAGCTTGGCGTCGCTGAGTTTCAGGCTGCCCGTGGAGGCCAGTGGCGTGAGGCTGACCTCGCCTTGCCACTCCAGCTTGCCGCCGTTGGGCCCGGTTGCCATGAAGGTCAGCTCGGCATTGTCATCGGGCAGGGTGCTGAGCTTGTGCAGGCTCAGATCAAGGCTGTCGTAGGCGAACTCGATGGCTTCACTCGGGCGCTCATCCTTGAAGTGCAGGCTGCCGCCGTTGAGGGCAAGGCGATCGAGGCGCAGCGGGAAGGGCTCGCCAGCCGGCTCTTCGGTCTTGGCCTCGCCGGGTGGCAGCTTGAACAGCTGGGTCAGGTTGAGCGTGCCGTCCTTGGCGAACAGCAGCTCGGTGTGTGGCTTGTCCAGTTCGACACTGGCCAGGTGCACGGCGCCGCTCCACAGACTGTCCCACTGCAGGTCGATGCCCAGGTGCTCGAAGCCCACCTGGCGCTGTGCGCCCTCACCCAGTTGCAGGCCCCACAGATCGAGCTTGAGGGTAAAGGGGTTGAACTCGATGCGCTGCAGGCTGGCGGGTACGGTGGCGTACTGCGCCAACTGCTGGTTGACGATGCGCTGACCGACCCCGGGCAGGATCAGGAAGCCCAGCAGGCTGTAGGTGCCGGCGGCGAGGGCGAGGGTGGTGAGGCCGCGTTGCAATCCTTTGGACATGGCTGTGTGCACTTTCCCGACACATGATGCCCTGAGTATGGCTGGCGGAGCGGGAAGTGGTCTAGCGGGCTTTAACAGGCTGTTGAAAACCTACCTGCGTTGCCATCGCGGTGTTAAAAACAGGCTCAAAATGCTCATTTACCATTCGTAAACTGCGCTTTTTCGCCTGTTTTTGCCTTGCGC
>CALMID010000258.1 GCA_937863915.1 uncultured Pseudomonas sp. | reverse complement strand
CGAGCGGATACCCAGGCTGCGCGCCATCTGCACCACCATGCGCACGATGGTGGCGTTGGCCGGCACCTGGCGCAGACTGCGCACGAAGGACTGATCGATCTTCAGTTTGTCCACCGGCAGGCGGCTGAGGTAGGCCAGGCTGGAATAACCCGTGCCGAAGTCATCGATCGACAGCTGCACGCCCAGCGCCTTGAGGCGCTGCAGATTATCCAGTACGTGCTCGGTGCCCTCGATCAGGATGGTCTCGGTCAGTTCCAACTCCAGCAGCGCCGGATCAAGCTCGTATTCGAGCAGGGCGGCAGCCACGCTGTCGACCAGATCACCGCGCTTGAATTGCACGCCGGACAGGTTCACCGCCACCACCAGCGGATGGCCGGCGCGCTGCCAGGCGGCCGCCTGGGCGCAGGCCTGCTGCAGCACCCACTCGCCCAGGGGCACGATCAGGCCACTTTGTTCGGCCACACCAATGAAGTCAGCTGGAGCAATGCGCCCCAGCTGCGGGTGCTGCCAGCGCACCAGCGCCTCGGCACCGATCACCCGCCCGCTGACCAACTCGACCTGCGGCTGGTATTCGAGGAACAGCTCGCCCTGCGCCAGCGCCCGGCGCAAGCCGGTACGCAGCTGCAGATGCGCCGCCGCATCGCGATTCATCGACTCGCTGTAGAAACGGAAGGTATTGCGCCCGTCCTGCTTGGCGTGGCTCATGGCGCTGTCGGCCTTTTTCAGCAGACTGTCGCCGTCCTCGCCATCCTCCGGATACAGGGCAATACCGATGGACAGGGTACAAATCAGCTCATGCCCGGCGATGACGAACGGCTTGAGAAAGGCCTGGATGATCTGCTCGGCCAGCTCTGCCGGCTGATCGAGTTCCTCGACGCCCGCCAGGACGATGGCGAACTCATCGGAATCCAGACGCCCCAGCGGGTATTGCTCACCCAGCAACTGGCGCAGCCGCTCGCCCACCGCGCGCAGCAACTGGTCGCCCACCGCCTGACCGAGCGAGGCATTGATGGTGCGGAACTCATCCAGATCCAGATAGAGCAAGGCGGCCTGCAACTGCCGGCGTGCCGAGCTGACCATGGCCTGACTCAACTGCTCCTGCACGATCAGGCGGTTGGGCAGCTCGGTCAGCGGGTCATGGCAGGTGAGAAATTCCAGCCGCGCCTGGGTGGCCTTCTGCTCGGAAATATCGAAGAAGAAACTCACATAATTGGTGATCTGCCCGGCCTCGCGAATCGCCGTGATGCTCAGCCATTCGGGGTACACCTCGCCATTCTTGCGCCGGTTCCACACCTCGCCCTGCCAGTAGCCACGCTCCTGCAGGCTGCGCCACATGTTCTGGTAAAAGGCTCGGTCATGGCGGCCGGATGACAGCAGGCTCGGTCGTTGCCCCTTGACCTCGGCGGCGCTGTAGCCGGTCATGTCGCTGAAAGCGCGGTTGACCTCAAGGATGCCGGCCTGGCTGTCGGTGAGCATGATCGCCTGGTTGCTGCTTTCGAACACCTTGCCCAGCAGGCTCAGGGTCTGCTCCTGGCGCTGACGTTCCAGCACGATGCCAATGATCGAGGCACCGATTTCCAGAATCTTGCGGTGGAAGGCGCCGGGCTCGCGGCCGACGAAGCTGGACAGGGCAAAGGTGCCGAGAATCTGCTGGCCGGCGCCGCGGATCGGCATCGACCAGCAGGCCATCAGGCCGAAATCCAGCGCCAGAGGACGCAGCTCCTGCCAGCGCGGGTCGCTGCGCGTATTGCTGACGAACACCGCCTCGCCACGGTACACCGCATTGCCACAGGAACCGGCATGCGGCCCCGGACGCAGACTCCTCAGGCGCGCCGCTGCCTCAGCCGGGATGCTCGGCGCCACATACAGCTGCAGCAGTTTCTGCTCGTCCAGCAGCATCACGCTGGCGACGGCATCGGGCAGCAACTGCTCTTCCAGCAGGCAGACCTGACGGATGACCGTCAGGTGATCGAGGTTCTGCGCCACGGCGGCAAGGATTTCCTGCTGCAGATGCAGGATGTCCTGCTGCTCGGACTCGGACAAGTCTTCGTCGCACAGGGACGGGGTCAACGCCTGGGGAATAAGGTTCATGCGGGAAAGGCCAACTACACGCCAGATACTGCTGCGGGGGTACAGCGGAAAGACGCGAGAGATTATCAACAACGATCTCGCCGAAAACTGACCCAGAGCAATATCCGGCCAGCTTGCCGCACACAAGCTGGCCAGTCAGACAGACGGTGATCAGTCGTCGCTGATCACGATCGACGGCATTGCGGCGGCACCCAGACCGCTCTGGCTGATGCGCGCCCCGACACAGCGGGCCATTTCCTGATAGATCATGGCGATCTGGCTTTCCGGGTCGGCCACGGTGGTCGGCTTGCCATCATCGGCCTGCAGGCGGATGGCCATCGACAGCGGCAGCGAAGCCAGCAGATCGACGCCGTACTGCGCCGCGAGCTTCTCGCCACCACCCTCGCCGAACAGGTGCTCGGCATGGCCGCAGTTGCTGCAGATATGCACGGCCATGTTCTCCACCACGCCCAGCACCGGGATATTGACCTTGCGGAACATCTCCACGCCCTTGCGCGCATCGAGTAGGGCCAGGTCCTGCGGCGTGGTGACGATCACACTGCCGGCCACTGGTACCTTCTGCGCCAGGGTCAGGTGGATATCGCCGGTGCCCGGCGGCATATCGATCACCAGATAATCGAGGTTGTCCCAGGCGGTCTGGGTGATCAGCTGGATCAGCGCCCCGGAGACCATCGGCCCGCGCCAGACCACCGGCGTGTTGTCGTCGGTGAGGAAAGCCATCGACATGACCTGCACGCCATGCGCCGTGATGGGCACGAACCACTTCTGATCCTTGATCGCCGGCCGGGTGCCCTCGGCGATACCGAACATGATGCCCTGGCTGGGACCATAGATATCGGCATCGAGAATGCCCACCCGCGCGCCCTCGCGGGCCAGCGCCAGGGCCAGATTGGCCGCGGTGGTGGACTTGCCCACACCGCCCTTGCCCGAAGCCACGGCAATGATGTTCTTCACGTTGGCCAGGGCCGGCACCTGCTCCTGCGCCTTGTGCGGCTCGATGCGCACATCCACCTGCACGCTGGCCGAGTCGACACCCTCGAGGTTCTCCAGGGCCATCTGCAACATCTGCGCCCAGCCGCTCTTGAACAGACCGCAGGCATAGCCCAGCTCCAGGCGCACGCTGACCTTGCCACCCTGAATATCGATCTCGCGCACGCAGCCGGCGCTGACCGGATCGAGGTTCAGGTGCGGATCGGTGAACTGACGCAGGACGGTTTCAACCAGCTGGCGGTTAACAGCGCTCATGGCAACTCCAGAAAAGACCGAGCAAAACAGGCGGGCATCTTACCCGAGCAGCGCCTAGCCTGCATGCCCGTCCCCGGGCAAGACCGCGTGGCAAACCGCCGCTGCGGATGAAAAAAATGCGCCGCGCCTATATAGTTGCCGACCTTCCCGTGTCACCAGTGCAGTCGATCATCATGTCCGAAGCCCGCAAGATTCTCGTCACCAGCGCCCTGCCCTACGCCAATGGCTCCATTCACCTGGGCCACATGCTCGAGTACATCCAGACCGACATGTGGGTGCGTTTCCAGAAACTGCGCGGCAACCAGTGCACCTACGTCTGCGCCGACGACGCCCACGGCTCGGCCATCATGCTGCGCGCCGAGAAGGAAGGCATCACCCCGGAACAGCTGATCGCCAACGTGCAGGCCGAGCACAGCGCCGACTTCGCCGATTTCCTGGTCGACTTCGACAACTACCACTCGACCCACGCCGAGGAAAACCGCGAGCTGGCTTCGGGCATCTACCTGGCGCTGCGCGACAAGGGCCACATCGCCACCCGTTCGGTGACCCAGTATTTCGACCCCGAGAAGGGCATGTTCCTCGCCGACCGTTTCATCAAGGGCACCTGCCCCAAGTGCGCGGCCGAGGACCAGTACGGCGACAACTGCGAGAAGTGTGGCGCCACCTATGAGCCGACCGAGCTGAAGAACCCGCGCTCGGCCATTTCCGGCGCCGTGCCGGTGCTCAAGGAATCCAAGCACTTCTTCTTCAAGCTGCCCGATTTCGAAGCCATGCTGAAAAGCTGGACGCGCAGCGGCACCCTGCAGGATGCCGTGGCCAACAAGATCGCCGAATGGCTGGATGGTGGCCTGCAGGAGTGGGACATCTCCCGCGACGCGCCCTACTTCGGCTTCGAGATTCCCGATGAGCCAGGCAAGTACTTCTACGTCTGGCTGGACGCCCCGGTCGGCTACATGGCCAGTTTCAAGAACCTCTGCGCCAAGCGCCCGGAACTGGACTTCGACGCCTACTGGGCCCCGGACTCCACCGCCGAGCTGTACCACTTCATCGGCAAGGACATCGTCAACTTCCACGCCCTGTTCTGGCCGGCCATGCTCGAAGGCGCCGGCTACCGCAAGCCGACGGCGGTCAACGTGCACGGCTACCTGACCGTCAACGGCCAGAAGATGTCCAAGTCGCGCGGCACCTTCATCAAGGCGCGCACCTACCTGGATCACCTGAACCCGGAATACCTGCGTTACTACTACGCCAGCAAACTGGGCCGCAGCGTCGATGACCTCGACCTCAACCTTGAGGACTTCGTACAGAAGGTCAATGCCGACCTGGTCGGCAAGGTGGTCAACATCGCCAGCCGCTGCGCCGGCTTTATCCACAAGGGCAATAACGGCGTGCTGGTCAGCGCCAACCCCGAGCCGGAGCTGTGGGACGCCTTCCAGACTGCCGCCCCGAGCATTGCCGACGCCTACGAGGCCCGCGACTTTGCCCGCGCCATGCGCGAAATCATGGCCCTGGCCGACCGCGCCAATGCCTGGATCGCCGACAAGGCACCGTGGTCGCTGAACAAGGTGGAAGGCAAGCAGGCCGAAGTGCAGGAAATCTGCGCCCTGGGCGTCAACCTGTTCCGCCAGCTGGTGATCATGCTCAAACCGGTACTGCCCAAGCTGGCTGCCGATGCCGAGGCCTTCCTGAATGTGGCGCCGCTGAGCTGGGCCGACCTGGCCACGCCGCTGGCTAACCACCAGCTGAATCCGTTCAACCCACTGCTGACCCGCATCGAGCCAGCCAAAATCGACGCCATGATCGAAGCCTCCAAGGAAGACCTCGCCGCCGAAAATACCGCACCGGCTGCAGCCGGGAATGGCGAGCTGACCAAGGACCCGCTGGCCGCCGAGATCAACTTCGACGCCTTTGCCGCCGTCGATCTGCGCATCGCGCTGATCGAGAAGTGCGAGTTCGTTGAAGGCGCCGACAAGCTGCTGCGTCTGACCCTGGATATCGGCGACGCCAAGCGCAACGTGTTCAGCGGCATCAAGAGCGCCTACCCGAACCCAAGCGAGCTGGAAGGCCGCCTGACCCTCTACGTGGCCAACCTGGCTCCGCGCAAGATGAAGTTCGGCGTCAGCGAAGGCATGGTGCTGGCTGCCGGTCCCGGCGGCAGCGAAATCTACCTGCTCAGCCCGGACAACGGCGCCAAGCCGGGGC
>CALMID010000257.1 GCA_937863915.1 uncultured Pseudomonas sp. | reverse complement strand
CCTGCTGTCGCTCAACAAGCGCAGCCACGACGTGCAGTTCTTCAACCTGTGTCATCCCGATCACTGGGTCAGCGGTGATCCGCAGCGCCTGGCTCAGGTGCTGATCAACCTGCTATCCAACGCCCGCGATGCCTCGCCTGACGGCGGCACCATCCGCGTCTCCAGCGAACAGCAGGGCGACAGCATTGAACTGATCGTCGAGGATGAAGGCAGCGGTATTCCACGGGCGATCATGGATCGCCTGTTCGAACCCTTCTTTACCACCAAGGACCCGGGCAAAGGTACGGGCCTCGGCCTGGCTCTGGTCTATTCGATCGTGGAAGAGCATTATGGGCAGATATCCATCGATAGCCCGGCCTTCCCTGACCGTCAGTGCGGAACCCGCATCCGTGTCACCCTGCCCCGGCATGTCGAGGCGACGTCCGATGAACCCTGAGCAATCGCGCGCTCCCGGCCGGTTTGATGCCAGCTGTGTTGCAGCACCGATCCCGCGACCGTCGAGAGAATTGTATTGATGCCGAATATCCTGATCGTCGAAGACGAAACCATCATCCGCTCCGCGCTGCGACGCCTGCTGGAGCGCAACCAGTATCAGGTCAGCGAGGCTGGCTCGGTACAGGAGGCTCAGGAACGCCACAGCATCCCCAGCTTCGACCTGATCGTCAGTGACCTGCGCCTGCCCGGCGCCCCCGGCACCGAGCTGATCAAGCTAGCCGAAGGCACCCCGGTGCTGATCATGACCAGCTATGCCAGCCTGCGCTCGGCCGTGGACTCGATGAAGCTCGGCGCAGTGGACTACATCGCCAAGCCCTTCGACCATGACGAGATGCTCCAGGCCGTGGCCCGCATCCTCAAGGATCGCGAAAACGCCCGTAACCGCCCGGCAGAAAGCCCGCGCAGCAACACTGGCCGCAGCCCGGAAAAAGCCGCTGCAGCCGTCGAAGGCGACATGAACATCATCGGCAACTGTGCGCCGATGCAGGATCTGTTCAGCAAGATCCGCAAGGTCGCGCCTACCGACTCCACCGTACTGATCCAGGGTGAATCCGGTACCGGCAAGGAGCTGGTGGCCCGCGCGCTGCATAATTTTTCCCGCCGCGCCAAGGCCCCGATGATCTCGGTGAACTGCGCCGCCATCCCGGAAAGCCTGATCGAGTCCGAACTCTTTGGTCATGAGAAAGGCGCCTTCACCGGTGCCAGCGCCGGCCGTGCCGGTCTGGTTGAAGCCGCCGATGGCGGCACGCTGTTTCTCGACGAGATCGGCGAGTTGCCGCTGGAGGCCCAGGCCCGCCTGCTGCGCGTGCTGCAGGAAGGCGAGATCCGCCGGGTCGGCTCGGTACAGTCGCAGAAGGTCGATGTGCGCCTGATCGCCGCCACCCACCGCGACCTCAAGTCCCTGGCCAAGATCGGCCAGTTCCGCGAAGACCTGTATTACCGCCTTAACGTCATCGCCCTGCGCCTGCCCGCCCTGCGCGAGCGCGGTGATGATGTCCTGGAAATCGCCCGCGCCTTTCTGCAGCGCCAATGCACGCAAATGGCGCGTGAAGGCCTGCATTTCAGCTACGAAGCCGAGCAGGCGATTGCCCAGTACAGCTGGCCGGGCAACGTACGCGAGCTGGAGAACGCCATCGAGCGCGCGGTGATTCTCTGCGAAGGCGGCGAGATCAGCGCCGAGCTGCTGGGCATCGATATCGAGCTGGCCGAACTGGACGACGATTTCGACAACAGCAGCAGCGGTTCAGGCCTGGAGCCTACCGAAGACCTGTCACTGGAAGACTACTTCCAGCACTTCGTCCTCGAACACCAGGACCACATGACCGAAACCGAACTGGCCCGCAAGCTCGGCATCAGCCGCAAGTGCCTGTGGGAACGACGCCAGCGCCTGGGCATTCCCCGGCGCAAATCCAGCGCCTCCTCCTGACCCAGACTGCCGGCCCCGAGCCGGCAGTTTGCTGTTACCCCCTCAACATCTCGTAACAAGTCCGGGGCAACCGGTAACGAGACTGCCCCACCAGCAGCCACCCCACCACCACGCAAAATACCTAAGCAGCTGTTTTTAAAGGACTTTAAAAAGTTGGCACGTGATCTGCTTTCTATTCGGCACAACAACAATAAAAAGCTCCAGCTAAAACAATAAAAATAAGACGTTACGACTCCCGTACAACAAAAACAAAAGTGTGGAGGCGCAGTTAACTGATTGTTTTGGAGAGGAAGCGCCGCCGGGTCAAACCGCAGCCAGACCGAGAATAATAAAACTGCCCCGAGGCAGCCGCCGTTCTGACTGGATCATGGATTGATCATGGCAACATCAGCTTCCAAAGCAATCCGTTGGCTACTGACTCCCTGCTTGGGAGTAGCTGACAAGGCCCCTGGCCTGCCTTACGGGTCAAACAATTCCAACAATAAGCCCGTAATAATAATAAAAACAAAGCACGCACCAACTTGGGGGGGAACTTCGGTTCCCCCAGTAGCTTTGCCCCTTCTCCCCCCGCTGCATTCACCAGTCTTCGTGCCAGTGCTAGAATCCGCGGCTATTGCCCGGGCCTTTATCCTGCCGGCCCCGAAATCCATTCGACAGAACACCCCATGCTGAAGAAGCTGATCCAGACGCTACGACGCAAGCGCCCCCACGCCACTCCGCGCAGCACCCCCGCCGTGCTCAATGCCCGCCAGCACAACCTGGCCCGCGACCGCATCAGCCGCAACGCCGTGAATGTGGTCGAGCGCCTGCAGAAGGCCGGTTACCAGGCTTACGCGGTAGGCGGCTGCGTCCGCGACCTGATGCTCGACTTCGATCCCAAGGATTTTGACGTCGCCACCAGCGCCACCCCCGAACAGGTGCGCGCCGAGTTCCGCAACGCCCGCATCATTGGCCGCCGCTTCAAACTGGTCCATGTGCATTTCGGCCGCGAGATCATCGAAGTGGCGACCTTCCGCGCCAACCACCCGGAAATCGATGACGAGGACAATCCGCAACAGTCCTCCCGCCACGAAAGCGGGCGCATCCTGCGTGACAATGTGTACGGCAGCCTGGAAGACGACGCCCAGCGCCGCGACTTCACCATCAATGCGCTGTACTACGACCCGGTGACCGAGCGCATACTCGACTACGCCCATGGCGTGCCGGATATCCGCAATCGGCAGATACGCCTGATCGGCGACCCGACCCAGCGCTACCAGGAAGACCCGGTGCGCATGCTGCGCGCGGTGCGCTTTGCCGCCAAACTCGACTTCGACATAGAGCGCCACACCGCCGAGCCGATCCAGCGCCTGGCCCCGCTGCTGCGCGATATTCCGTCGGCCCGCCTG
>CALMID010000256.1 GCA_937863915.1 uncultured Pseudomonas sp. | reverse complement strand
CCGCCATCCTCGGCACCATGATCATCACCACCCTGCCGACCATCCAGTTTTCCGGGCTGATCGTGCCGCGTTCCTCGCTGGACGGCGGCGCCGCGCTGATGGGCAACCTGTTCCCCGCCGGCTACTTCCTCGACATCGCCGTGGGCACCTTCACCAAGGCCCTCGGGCTGGCGGAGCTGTGGCCGCAGTGTCTGGCGCTGCTGGGCTTCTTTCTGACGTTTTCGCTGCTGTCGGTGGCGCTGCTGAAGAAGCAGGAGACCTGAGATGAAGCAGCTGGCGCACATATACCGACTGGGCCTGAAGGAGCTGACCAGCCTGCGGCACGACAGCGTACTGCTGCTGTTTCTCCTGTATGCCTTCAGCGTGGCCATCTACATGCCGGCGGCCGGCTCGGTGATCGGCGTGCACAATGCCAGCGTGGCCTTTGTCGACGAAGACCACAGCAGCCTGTCCCGCCGACTGGCCGAAGCCCTGCAGCAGCCCCAGTTCCAGCCGCCGGCGCTGATCAGCTATGCAGACATGGACCCGGCACTGGACAGCGGGCGCTACACCTTCGTGATCAATGTGCCGGCCAACTTCCAGGCCGATCTGCTGGCCGGGCGCCAGCCGGCGCTGCAGGTCAATGTCGATGCCACGGCCATGAGTCAGGCCTTCATGGGCGCCGGCTACATCCGCCGGATTTTCCAGCGCGAACTGTACGACGCCGCCCAGCAGAACCCGGACCAGATCACCAGTCTGGCCAGCCGTGCGCTGTTCAACAGCAACCTGGAAAGTGGCTGGTTCCTCGGGATGATCCAGATCGTCAACAACGTCACCATCTGGGCCATCATCCTCACCGGCACCGCGCTGCTGCGCGAACGCGAGCACGGCACCCTCGACCACTTGCTGGTGCTTCCGCTGACGGCACTGGAAATCATGCTGGCCAAGGTGTGGAGCAACGCGCTGGTGGTGGTGTGCTGCACCTGGCTATCGCTGGAGCTGGTGGTCGGCTGGGCGCTGGGCGTGCCCCTGACCGGTTCGCTGCCACTGTTCCTTGGCGTCACCGCACTCTATCTGTTTGCCTGCACGGCCATCGGCATCTTCCTCGCCACGCTGGCGCGCTCGATTCCGCAGTTCGGCCTGCTGGCGATCCCGGTGATCATTCCGATGCTGATGCTCTCCGGCGGCACCACGCCACTGGACAGCATGCCGGTCTGGCTGCAGAACCTCATGCAGTTCTCGCCCTCGACCCACTTCGTCACGCTATCCACCTCGATCCTGTTCCGCGACGCCGGCGTCAGCGTGATCTGGCCAGACATCGCCGCCCTGGCCGGGATCGGCCTGGCCTTCTTCCTGATCGCCCTGGCACGCTTCCGCCGTACCCTGGCGGCCTGAACGGGAAAGACGAAAACCGTAGCGAGCGCCCCTCAGCCGGGGGAGCCCAGCGCGCAGGCGCCGGAATGTATGTGGCGATACATGAGGACGCCGAGCACTGCGCGACCCCGGATCAGGGGTGCGCAGCAGGTTTTCAGGGCTGAACGATCAGGTTGTTGAACAGCAGGTCGTCCACCAGCGGCTTGCCGGTTTCCTGCTGCAGCACCTGCTGCACCTGCTTGAGCGCTTCCTGACGCAGCGCCTCCTTGGCCTGCACACTGCCCATGCTCTCGTCGGTCTGCTGGCTGAACAGCTGCACCAGCTGATTGCGGATCAGCGGCTCGTGGTAGGTCACCTGCTCTTCAGTCTTCTTGCCGGTGACGCGCAGGGCGATATCAGCCTTGTAGTACTTCAGTTTCGGGCCGGGGCCATAGTTGCCAACCAACGCCGGGGTCAGGCCAACATAGAGAATCTCCGGCTTTTTCTTCTCGCCTTCCTTGCCCTCTTCTTCCTCGCCACCGCTACTGGCCAGGGCAGTGAACGGAATCAGCAGGGCCAACAGCAACGCAATCGGGGTTTTCACAGCGGACATTCTCCAGGACGAATACACCTAGCATAGCCATTGTCAGGCGCCGGCCCAAGCCCGGTGGTTATGCGCCGTCATCAGGTACAGCCATGCTGATTGACCCGCGCCCGGCGCCACCTACACTGGCCCGACAACCTCATCGCCATTCATAGCCAACCCGTATTAGGAAGCCCCCGATGAAAGCCGTGCTGTGCAAAGCCTTCGGCCCCGCCGAAACCCTGGTGCTGGAAGAAGTCGCCAACCTGGAACCGAAGAAGACCGAGGTGGTGCTGGACGTGCACGCCGCCGGGGTGAACTTTCCCGACAGCCTGATCATCGAGGGCAAGTACCAGTTCAAGCCGCCGTTCCCGTTCTCCCCGGGTGGCGAAGCGGCCGGCGTGATCAGCGCCGTCGGCGAGAAGGTCAGCCAGTTCAAGGTCGGCGACCGGGTCATGGCCCTCACCGGCTGGGGCAGCTTCGCCGAGCAAGTCGCCGTACCGGCCTACAACGTGCTGCCCATGCCGGCAGGCATGGACTTCACCACCGCCGCCGCCTTCAGCATGACCTACGGCACCTCGATGCACGCGCTCAAGCAACGCGGCAATCTGCAGGCCGGTGAAACCCTGCTGGTGCTCGGCGCCTCCGGGGGTGTCGGCCTGGCCGCCGTGGAAATCGGCAAGGCCATGGGCGCCACCGTCATCGCCGCCGCCAGCAGCGCGGAAAAACTCGCCGTGGCCAAGGCCGCCGGCGCCGACCACCTGATCAACTACAGCGAGCAGAGCCTGAAGGACGAACTGAAAACCCTGACCAAGGGCCAGGGCGTCGACGTGATCTATGACCCGGTCGGCGGCCCGCTGTTCGAGGAAGCCTTCCGCAGCATCGCCTGGAACGGCCGCATGCTGGTGATCGGCTTTGCCAGTGGCGAAATCCCGGCTCTGCCGGCCAACCTGCCGCTGCTCAAGGGCGCCGCGCTGATCGGCGTGTTCTGGGGCGCGTTCGCCCAGCGCCAGCCGCAGGACAACGTGGCCAACTTCCAGCAGCTGTTTGCCTGGTACGCTGAGGGCAAACTCAAGCCGCTGGTGTCGCAGACCTTCCCGCTGGAAAAGGCCGGCGACGCGATCGATACCCTGGCCAAGCGCAAGGCCGTGGGCAAGGTCGTGGTGACCACGCGCTAAGGCGCCGCTCGCCCAGCAAAAAGGCCGCCCCCAGGGCGGCCTTTTTGTTTGTGCATGCTGTCAGTCGCGCGGCGCGTAGGCGAACACGTCGGCACGCATCTGATGGGCATCCATGCCCGCCTCGACCAACGCATCGAGGGTGCCATAGACCATCTGTGGCGACCCGCTGGCATACACGTGCAATGCCTTGAGGTCGGCAAAGTCCTCGCGCACCGCCTGGTGCAGCAGGCCCTGACGCCCCGCCCAGCCAGGCTCGTCACTGACCACGCGGTGCAGCGTCAGGTTGGCCAGCTCCTGCCACTCGGCCCAATGCGGCAACTCATAGAAATCCGCCGCCGTGCGCGCACCCCAGTACAGGTGCACCGGCTGGGCAAAGCCGGCCGCGCGGCAATGCTCGATCAGGCTGTGCATCTGCGCCATGCCGGTGCCGGCGGCAATCAGCACCAGCGGACCGGGCGGCAGCTCGGCCAGGTGGGTATCGCCAAACGGCAGCTGCACGCGGGCGAAGCCCTCGGCCTGCAACTGGGCCAGCAGGCGCTGGGCCGACTCCTCGCGGGCGAGGATATGCAGCTCCAGCTCCCGCCCACAGTGTGGCGCCGAGGCAATGGAGAAGGCCGCCGGCTCATCGCCGGGCCGCTCGATCAGCAGATACTGCCCGGCGTGATAGCGCGGCGGCTTGCCAGCCGGTGCGCGCAGGCGCACACGGAAGACATCGCCACCCACGGCCACGCATTCGGTCACTTGGCAGGCCAGACTGCGCACCGGCAGCACGCCGCGCTCGCGCACGCCATCCCAGTGCAACACGCAGTCTTCCAGCGGCTCGGCCATGCAGGCCAGCAGCTCACCATGATCCAGCTCGACGCCGGCCTGGCGCACACGGCCTTCGACCAGCAACGCGGCGCAGATATGACAGTTGCCGTTGCGACAGCTCTGCGGACAGTCATAACCGAGCCGCCGGGCGCCATCGAGAATACGTTCGCCCGGCGCCGTTTCGATCTGCGCGCCGGTCGGCTGGAGAGTGACCTTCATCCATCGATCCCGAGTTGCGCCCACAGCTCATCGACGCGCCGGACCACCGCCTCGTCGCGCTCGATCACCC
>CALMID010000255.1 GCA_937863915.1 uncultured Pseudomonas sp. | reverse complement strand
GATGACGCCACCATTCACGCGCTGAACGATCAGGAAGCCAAGTAAAGATGATTAGAAATCTGGCTCTCCATCCCCTCGCTATAGTTGTGTCAGACTGATACAATAGAGGACAATTTTCTGTTGATCCAAAACCATTCGCCATGAAGCGTTTCGTAGTCGGAATTCGCCCCACTGATGCGCCTGATCCCCGGCAAGTACCGCGCCATCGAGGCCTGCACCCTGGCCCGCGCCCTGTGGCGCCTGGCCCTGGAAGAAGGCCGGGGCGTGCGCATCGTCGAGTCCGCCGAACTGCGTCACCTGGGCCGCTGAGATGAAGGCCCTGTACGAGCGCCATGTGCTGCCGCACCTGATCGACTTCGCCTGCGGCATGGGTGCGGTGATGAAGACCCGCGCCCAGGTTGTTCCGCTGGCCGAAGGCGAGGTACTGGAAATCGGCATCGGCAGCGGCCTCAACCTGAGTTTCTATGACCCGGCCAAAGTCCGCCGCATTGTCGGCGTCGACCCTTCGGCCGACATGCAGAAGCTGGCCCGCCAGCGCGCCGAGCAGATCAGCATCCCGGTGGAGATGATTGCCCTGGAACTCGGACAGATCCAGGCCGAGGATGCCCGCTTCGACAGCATCGTCTGCACCTTCACCCTGTGCACCATCCCCGACGCCATCGCCGCCCTGCGCGAGATGCGCCGGGTGCTCAAGCCCGGCGGCAAGCTGCTGTTCAGCGAACATGGCCTGGCGCCCGATGCACCGGTAGTACGCTGGCAGAACCGCCTCACCCCGCTGTGGAAGCCCCTTGCCGGCGGCTGCCACCTCAACCGTGACATCCCGGCGCTGCTCGAAGCCGGCGGCTTCACCATCGGCCAGCTGGAAACCAGCTACCTCAAGGGCCCGCGGCCGATGACCTGGGTCTACCGCGGCTGGGCGGAATAATCCTCAGCCACGCAGGTTCAGCGCATCGACCAGACCGGCCGCGATGGCCATGCCGACCAGCTCGGGCAGGGTCTCGGCCTGCATGCGCTTCATCACCCGCGAGCGGTACAGATCGACCGTCTTCACGCTGATATCCAGCTGCTCGGCCACTTCGCGATTGGTGTAGCCGCGCACCAGCGGCAGCAGCACATCCCGCTCGCGCGGCGTCAGGCTGGCCAGGCGCGCCTCGATCTCGGGCAGACGCTGATCGACCTGACGGACAGGCTGGGCCCGGCTGGCCAGGGCCTGCTGCACGCTGTCGAGCAGCAACTGCTCGTTGTAGGGTTTCTCGATGAAATCCACCGCGCCAGCCCGGAAGGCGCGCACCACGATCGGCACGTCGGCATGCCCGCTGACAAAGATCAGCGGCAGCTCGATGCCGCGCCGGCGCAACTCCTCCTGCACATTCAGCCCGCCCATGCCCGGCATGCGCACATCGAGCAGCACACAGGCCGGGCGGTTCGGTTCGCAGGCATCGAGAAACGCCCGGCCACTGGTAAACGGCAGGGCCTTGAGGCCCACCGACTCCAGCAGCCAGACCGTGGAATCGAGCATGCCCTGGTCGTCATCGACCACATAGACCAGTTGTTCCTGAGCCGTCATCACGCCTCCTCCTGTTGTTCGGTTCGTCCCAGCGGCAGGCGGCATTCCAGGGTCAGTCCGCCTCCCGCCGCCGGGCGTGCTTCCAGTGCCCCGCCAAACCCCTCGATGATGCTGCGGCTCATCGACAGGCCCAGCCCGAGGCCTTCGGCCTTGCTGGTGTAGAAGGGGGTAAAGATGTGTTCCAGGGCCTCGGCGCTGACGCCCGGCCCTTCGTCCGTCACCCGCAGGCACAGCTGCCCGGCGTCCTCGGCCGCACTCAGGCGGATACGCGAGGGCTGCCCGGGATGGGCCTCGCCATTGGCATCCATGGCGTTGCGCAGCAGGTTGAGCAGCACCTGTTCCAGCAGCACGCGGTCGGCATACACCGCCGGCAGACTGCCGGCAAAGCATTCATCGATGGTCACCTGGCGGTTGCCTGCCTCCCACTGGCACAGGCGCACCGCCTCGCGGGCCACCTCGTCCGGCTGCAGCGCCTGCATGCGCCGCTGGCCCTTGCGCAGGAAACCGCGCAGGCGCTTGATCACCTCGGCCGCGTGATTGGCATGCTCGGTGATGCGCGCCAGGCCCTGGGCGATGCGTTCGGCGGCCTGTGGATTGCTGCCCAGGCTCTGCAGGTAGCGCTGGCTGGCGCCGGCATAGTTGACCACCGCCGCCAGCGGCTGATTGATCTCGTGGGCGATGCCTGAAGCCAGCTCGCCCAGGGTCACCAGGCGCGCCGTGTGTGCCAGCTCGTCCTGATGCCGGCGCTGCTGCGACTCGCGCAGCTCGCGCTCGCTCATGTCGCGCGCCACCAGCGAGTAGTAGCGCTCGCCACCGGCCGCCTGATGGGCCAGCAGCACCAGCGACACCGGCAGCGGCGCCGCACCCTGGCGGCACAACTGCACCTCACTGCTCCACACCCCCAACTGCTCGGCGGCAGCCCAGCCCTCGCCCTGCAGGCGCGCCAGATCAGAGCCGGTCAGCAGCCCGTCGAGACGAGGCGCAGCAGCCGCAGCCTCCAGCCCCAGCGCACGCCGCGCCGCCGGGTTGAGGTAGCTCAGACGCCCGCCGGCCTCGATGAACAGCACCAGGTCGGTGTTGGCCTCGACCACCTCGGCCAGGCGCCGGCGATTCTCCTCGGCCTGCACCCGCGCGGTGATATCGCGTGACACGCTGACCACCTCGACCACCGCCCCGGTATAGGTTTCGCGGATGGCCCGGCTGGCCGTCTCGAACCACAGGTAATGGCCGTCGCGGTGGCGGATGCGGTAGGTCATGGTGTGGTAGCCGTCCTGCTCCAGCGCCTCGGCCGTGCGCTGCACCAGCAGGCCACGATCCTGCGGATGCAAAAGCTCCTGCACCGACTGGCCGCGCAACTGCTCGGGCCAGTAGCCGAGCAGCGTCCAGCTGGCCGGCGAGGCATCGAGGAACAGGCCGTCCGGGGTATGCCGGGAAATCAGGTCGGTGGTGTTCTCGGTGATCAGCCGGTAGAGGCGCCCGGCCCGCGCCGCCTCGCGCGCCTCCTGCACCTCGCGGGAAGCATCGCGGCAACGCGCCAGCACCCGGCCGTCGACGGCATCGGGAATGAAGCACCAGATCAGGATGCGCTCGCCGTCCTGCGCCTCGACCTGCTCGATGGCCCGCCGCTGCGTCAGGCAGGCCGCCACCAGTTGCCGGTAGTTGACCGGCAGGATGGCCGTCAGCCCGGCCAGCCGGCGCTCGCCAAGCAGCGCCGCCAGGGCCGCGTTGTGATCCAGCGGCCTCGCCTCGCCATCCAGCAGCACGGCCGGTTGCGGGTCGCCGCCCAGTAGCGGCGCGCTGCGCGCCATGCCGGCGGCCAGGGTCAGCAGTTGCGCCAGCAGCTCGCGCACCCACGGCAGCCACTCCAGACCGGCCTCCGCCTCGACCTCCAGCAGCAACACGCCGGCCTGCCCCGGCAGCAGCTCCAGCGCCAGCGCCTGACCGTGATGCACCGCCGCACGGCGCAGGCGTCCGGCCAGCCAGCACGGCAGGGCCCGCAGCTGTTCCAGATTCAGTTGCGGCTGCTGCTGCAGCTGATCGAACAGCGCCTGGTCACTGGCCGCCAGGGGGTCGCCCTGCCCCGGTGGCAATGGCGTGCCACCACCTTCCTGGGCATAGGTGCAGCTCTGCGGCTGCCAGATCAGGTACCAGGCCTGGCGTACCTGCGGACAGGCCAGCAGGCCGGCACGCAGCGCCTCGGCGCGCTCCGCCAGGGGCGCGGCCTCGCGCTGGACGCGCAGCAGGGTCTGCAATGGCTGGGTAGCAAGAGCAAGGGTGGAGGGCATGGCGGCAACCTTATAGTAATTACCCTATACAACTATGGTATTGGTTCCATATTTGATGCGCAAAAACTATAAATCGCACCCAGAACAAAACCGGTATTGCCATATACAGCGGAAATACCCGAGATCACCATTCGCCAAAGGTGTCATTTGCCATGTCGATTTACGAACAAGGCCTGAGCCCTGCCCCCGTCAACCACATCGCCCTCAGCCCGCTGAGCTTCATCGAGCGCACGGCTGCGGTGTACCCGCACTACCCGGCGGTGGTACACGGGGCGATCCGTCGTGACTGGGCCGAAACCTACGCGCGCTGCCGGCGTCTGGCCTCGGCCCTGGCCGGCCGCGGCATCAAGAAGGGCGACACCGTGGCGGTGATGCTGCCGAATATCCCGGCCATGCTCGAAGCGCATTTCGGCGTGCCGATGATCGGCGCCGTGCTCAACACCCTCAACGTGCGCCTGGATGCCGAAGCCATTGCCTTCATGCTGCAGCACGGTGAAGCCAAGGCGCTGATCGCCGACCGCGAGTTCTTCGATGTGATCCACGCCGCCGTCGGCATGCTCGGTCACCCGATCCTGGTGATCGACGTCAACGACCCGGAATACGGTGAAGGCCAGGCGGTCAGCGACCTCGACTACGAAGCCCTGCTGGCCGAAGGCGACCCGCAGTTTGCCTGGCAATGGCCGACCGACGAGTGGGACGCCATCAGCCTCAACTACACCTCCGGCACCACCGGCAACCCCAAGGGCGTGGTCTACCACCACCGCGGCGCGTACCTGAACTCGCTGGGCAACCAGATGACCTGGAACATGGGCAACCACCCCGTGTACCTGTGGACCCTGCCGATGTTCCACTGCAACGGCTGGTGCTACCCCTGGACCATCACCGCCCTGGCCGGCGTGCACGTGTTCCTGCGCCGCGTCGACCCGGCGAAGATCCTCACCCTGATCCGCGACGAGCAGGTCACCCACCTGTGTGGCGCGCCCATCGTGCTCAACGCCCTGGTCAACATGCCGGCCGAGGCCAAGGCCGCCATCGATCACCCGGTCAAGGCCATGGTCGCCGGCGCGGCACCGCCCGCCAAGGTGATCGGCGCGGTCGAGGAAATGGGCATCCACGTCACCCACGTCTACGGCCTCACCGAGGTATACGGCCCGGTCACCCTGTGTGCCTGGCATGCCGAGTGGGATGAGCTGCCGCTGGAGGAGCGCGCCGTGATCAAGGCCCGCCAGGGCGTGCGCTACCCGACCCTGGAAGGGGTGATGGTGGGCGATCCGAAGACCCTCGAACCGGTACCGCGCGACGGCGAAACCATCGGCGAGATCTTCATGCGCGGCAACACCGTGATGAAGGGCTACCTGAAGAACCCGACCGCCACCGAGGAAGCCTTTGCCGGCGACTGGTTCCACACCGGCGACCTGGCCGTGTGCCACCCGGACGGCTACGTGGAGATCCGCGACCGGCTCAAGGACATCATCATTTCCGGCGGCGAAAACATCAGCACCATCGAGGTGGAAGGCGTGCTGTATCGCCACCACGGGGTACTGGAAGCGGCGGTGGTGGCCCGTCCCGACGAGAAGTGGGGCGAGACGCCGTGCGCCTTCATCACCCTCAAGGCCGACCACCAGGACGTGACCCAGGCCGACATTATCGCCTTCTGCCGCGAACACCTGGCCGGCTTCAAGGTGCCGCGCACCGTGGTCTTCACCCAGCTGCCGAAAACCAGCACCGGCAAGATCCAGAAGTACGTCCTGCGCGACATGGCCAAGGCCCTGTAAGCACCCACTTCCTCCCGAGCACTACCCCCGGTGACAGGCCCGCGCCTGTCGCCAGGGCGGCCTGCGCCCGGCAAACGCCGCGCGGAGCCATCCGGCCACAACAAAAACAAGGAGCCCCAGCATGTCCCCTGCTGACCTGAATCATGCCCAGAGTTGCGAGCGCATCCGCGCCAATCCGAAATTCCAGCAACTGGTGCGCAGCCGTTCGCGCCTGGCCTGGGGCCTGAGCGCCTGCGTGCTCGGCGCCTACTACCTGTTCATGCTGGTCGTCGCCTTTGCCCCGCAATGGCTGCACGCGCCGCTCGGCGAAGGACGCCAGCTGAGCGTCGGCATCCCGGTGGCGGCGGCGATCATCGTGCTGTCCTGGCTGCTCACCGGCTGGTACGTGCGCAGCGCCAACAGCAAGTTCGACGCCCTCGGCGCACAACTGCTGGAGGAGCTGAAATGAACCTGCGCAACCTGCACTGGGCACTGGCCTGGGCGGTGGTCATGATCACCCTCTCGCCCTTCGACGCCTCCGCCGCACCGACCATCGTCGCGGAAAAACAGCCGATGAACCTGCACGCCATCGGCATGTTCTTCGTCTTCGTCCTCGGCACCCTGATGATTACCTGGTGGGCCGCGCGGCAGACCAAGTCGACCGCCGACTTCTACACCGCCGGCGGCGGCATCACCGGCTTCCAGA
>CALMID010000254.1 GCA_937863915.1 uncultured Pseudomonas sp. | reverse complement strand
TCTACGTGGCCATCGAAATCCCGGCCAACCACGCGCCGATCAAATACGAAATCGATCACGACACCGATTGCCTGTTCGTCGATCGCTTCATGGCCACCCCGATGTTCTACCCGGCCAACTACGGTTTCATCCCGCACACCCTGGCTGACGACGGCGACCCCCTCGACGTGCTGGTCGTGACCCCGTATCCGGTTGCCCCGGGCTCGGTCATCCGCTGCCGTCCGGTCGGCGTGCTGAACATGACCGACGAAGCCGGCGGCGACGCCAAGCTGGTCGCCGTACCGCACGACAAGCTGACCCAGATTTACAAAGACGTACACGAATACACCGACCTGCCTCCGCTGCTGCTGGAGCAGATCAAGCACTTCTTCGAGAACTACAAGGATCTCGAGAAGGGCAAGTGGGTCAAGGTCGAAGGCTGGGGCAACGCCGACGAAGCCCGCGCAGCAATTACCAAGGCGGTTGCGGCTTACCAAAAATAAGCCTGAACCACCCCCTAAAAGCCGGCCACAAGCCGGCTTTTTTATTGCCTGCTACTTTGTCAGACCTTCGCGTAATTCCCCGTACGACTACAGTGGGTTAAGGTACACGCTGACCTTCGTGGAGCGGCAGGATGCCTCGTTTAGCTGTCATAGCCCTGATCCTCGGCCTGCTGGCCGGCTGTAGCGAACCGGTTGATACCGTGCGCATCGGCGCCAATCGCTGGCTCGGCTATGCCCCGCTGTACCTGGCCGATGACCTCGGCTGGATGCAGCAGAGTCACCTGCGCCTGGTCGAGTACCCGCACACCACTGGTGTCATGCGCGGTTACCGCAATGGCCTGCTGGATGCCGCCCTGCTGACCCTCGACGAAGCCTTGATCCTGCAGAGCGGCGGCCAGCCGGTGCAGATTCTGCTGGTGGCCGATGTCTCTGCGGGAGCCGACGTGCTGTTCGCCAAAAGCTCGATCAAGCAGCTGGAACAACTGCGCGGCCAACGCATCGGCGTGGAAAAGAGCGCGCTGGGCGCCTACTTCCTCTCACGCATCCTCGATCTGGCCAAGCTCAATCGCGCCGACGTGAAGGTGCTCGACATGCCAATCAACGAACACCTGGCCGCCCTGAAGAATGGCCAGATCGATGCGGCGATCAACTTTGCCTCGGCCAGCCTGGACTTCGCCGCGCTGCAGGCCCTGCCCCTGCTGGACAGCCGTGCTCTGCCCAATGAAATCATCGACGTGCTGGTGATCAACCCGCAGAGCGTCGACGCCGAACAGGC
Organism: uncultured Pseudomonas sp.; assembly: GCA_937863915.1. GTDB lineage: Bacteria > Pseudomonadota > Gammaproteobacteria > Pseudomonadales > Pseudomonadaceae > Aquipseudomonas. The sequence continues at coordinate 3,618 of CALMID010000254.1, read as the reverse complement.
GGCACGCCTGCGCGCGCTGTGGTTCACCAGCCTCAAGGAATGGCAGCAGCAACGCGCTGGCCATGATCAGCGCGTGGAACGGCGACTGGGACTAAGCCCGAACGAACTGGATGTAACCCTGGCGGGCCTGCATATGGGCGATGACGCGTTCAATGAGCAATTACTCAAGGACGGCGTGCTGCAACAGAGCATGCAGCGCCTCAATCAGTACCTGTTCAGCCGTCAGCTGCAGGGTAAACCGGCGAATATCCGCCAGATGCTGCCCGGCAGCTGTCAGGGGGATGCATGCTGACCAAACTGTCGCTGCGCCGCTCACTGCCGCTGCTGCTCGGCCTGTTCGCCCTGCTCTTCAGCCTGCTGCTGCTGAGCATCGAACTGCCCCTGCGCAGCAGCGCCGAGCTGCGCAACTGGCGCCAGCACAGTGAACAGACCCTGGCTCTGCTGCAGAGCAGCCTGGCCGACCACCTGCGCCAGGGGCGCAGCGAGGAACTGCAGACCGAGCTGGCCGATCTGGGCAGCCTGGCCAATGTACGCTGGGCCGTGGTGATCGATACCGAGCAACGGATCATCGCCGCCACCCGCCTCGGCCTTGAGCTGACCAGCCTGACCGGTCTCAGTCGCACCGACCTGGCCCGCCACAGCGCCAGCACCAAGGCCCACTGGCTTGCCGAGGGCGGCGAACGTTTTCTCGCGCTCTATCCGCTCAACCGCCAGGGCAGCCATGTGCTGCTGGTCAGCTTCGATTTTTCCGAGCAGCTGCAGCTGACCCGACACAACACCTGGCTGTTCATCGGTGAAGTGCTGCTTCTGCTGCTCGCCCTCGGCCTGGTGCTCAACGCCCTCTACCACCTGCTGGTCACCCGCCGCCTGGCCACCATCGAGCAGGCCACCCGACGCTTTACCCATGGCGCCCAGGATGCCCATGCCGAGATCTCCGGCAGCGACGAGATCAGCCAGCTGGCCAGCAGCTTCAACCTGATGTTCGAGCAACTGCAGCGCCAGCAGCACAACCTGCGCGAAAGCCAGAAACTGCTGAGCACACTGATCGACACCGCGCCCATCGGCATGATGGTGGTCGACCATGAGCTGCGCGTGGAGCAGGCCAACCCGGCCGCGGCCAAACTGTTCTCCTGCTCCCCTCAGGAGCTGCAAGGCAACCTGCCACAGGACCGCCTGCTCGAAGGCGGTTGCTGGGAACGTCTGATTCAGGCCCCGGCCAGCAGCAACCTGGAGTTCACCACCCTGCGCAACGGCCACGAGATTGCCGTGGAAATCTCCATGACGCCGTTCCAGCGCGAGGGTGAAAAGCATTATCTGGTGCTGCTGCGCGACATCAGCGACCGCAAGCTGGCCGAACAGCGCCTGCGCTTTCTCGCTCACTTCGACCCGCTGACCCAGCTGGCCAACCGTCATCAGCTGCAGCAGCGCCTGGAACAACTGCTGGCGGCCGGCAGCCGCCTGGCCCTGCTGTTCCTCGATATCGACCATTTCAAGCGCATCAACGACATCCACGGCCACGAGCTGGGCGACCGCCTTCTGGTGGAAATCGCCGAGCGTCTAAAATCCCTGATGCCGCCCCACTGCCTGCTCGGTCGTAGCGGCGGCGACGAATTCGTCTGCCTGCTCGAAGGCGCCGAGCGCGGCAGCGCCGAGGCGCTCGGCGAGGCGCTACTGGCCGCCTTCAAGGCGCCCTTCCAGGTGCGCCAATACCATTTCAACATCACCCCGAGCATCGGCCTGACCCTGCATGGCGGCCAGCCGAGCAGCGCCAGCGAACTGCTCAAGCAGGCCGACCTGGCCCTGTATGCGGCGAAGGACGGCGGGCGCAACAACATGGCGCTGTACAGCCCTCGCCTGAGCGAAGCCACCGAGCTGCGGCAGATGCTCGAAGCCGAATTGCGCCTGGCCATCCAGCGCGACGAGTTCGAGCTGTTCTACCAGCCCCAGGTCGACCCCGACGGCAAGCCGCTGGCCATGGAAGCGCTGCTGCGCTGGCACTCGCCCAATCGCGGTCTGGTTGCCCCCAACGAGTTCATTCCGGTATTGGAAGACAGCGGGCTGATCCTCGAAACCACGCCGAAGATCGTGCGCATGGCCTGCCGCCAGGTACGCCAATGGCGCCTGGCCGGTCTCGACCTGCGCGTGGCCATCAACCTGTCGCCACTGGATTTCAGCCAACATGACCTCGCCGGACGCCTGCTGGCGATTCTCGCCGAAGAACAGGTGCAGCCCGACTGGCTGGAGCTTGAGATCACCGAAAGCGCCCTGCTCAGCGACGGCCAGGCAGTGCGCGATTGCCTGGCCCGCTTCAAACAGGCCGGCCTGCCGCTGCTGCTGGACGACTTCGGCACCGGCTACGCCTCGCTGACCTACCTGCAGCAGTTCCACTTCGACGGCATCAAGATCGACCGGCAGTTCGTCGCCGACCTGCCGGACAGTACCCAGTCGGTCGCGCTGGTGCGCGGCATTCTGACCATGGCCGCGCAACTGGGCGTGGAAGTGATCGCCGAAGGGGTGGAGAACGAGCGGCAGGCAGCCTTCCTTCTGCTCAACGGCTGCCAGCGCCTGCAGGGCTACTATTATGGCCGCCCGCAACCGGCGCCGATGGTCAGCGCCGCCAGCCGGGCCTGATTTGCCCGACGCGCCGCCCTCTGCTAGTGTCGCGCCGGTTCCGACAGCCCACGAGAAGTAGTCCCCCATGGCCCGCAAGAAAGCCGCGCTCGACTTCGAGCAATCCCTGAGCGAACTGCAAACCCTGGTCGAACGCCTGGAAAGTGGCGAACTGCCGCTGGAAGAGTCGCTGAGTGCTTTCGAGCAGGGCATCCGCCTGACCCGTGACTGCCAGAGCGCCCTGACCCAGGCCGAGCAGAAGGTACAGATCCTGCTGGAGCGCGACGGCGAGCTGGAAGAAGCGCCCTTCGAGGCCGGAGACGCCTGATGTTCGCCGCCTACCAGCAGCGCAGCCAGCAGCGCGTCGATGCCGCCCTCGAGCGCCTGTTCCAGGCCCCGGCCCACGATCTTGAGCGCCTCTATGCGGCCATGCGCTACAGCGTGATCAACGGCGGCAAGCGCGTGCGCCCGCTGCTGGTCTACGCCGCCTGCGACGCCCTCGGCGGCGATCTGGCGCAGGCCGATGGCGCCGCCTGCGCGGTGGAGCTGATCCACGCCTACTCGCTGGTGCATGACGACCTGCCGGCCATGGACGACGACGCCCTGCGCCGCGGCCAGCCAACCACCCATATCGCCTTCGACGAGGCCTGCGCCATTCTCGCCGGCGATGCGCTGCAGAGCCTGGCCTTCGACGTGCTCAGCAGCGAGGCCGGCAACCCGGCCGATGCCACCCTGCGCCTGCGCATGCTCACGGCTCTGAGCCGCGCGGCCGGGCCCGCCGGCATGGTCGGCGGCCAGGCCATCGACCTCGGCGCCGTCGGCATCAAGCTCGACCAGCCTGCGCTGGAGCGCATGCACCGGCACAAGACCGGCGCCCTGATCGAAGCCAGCGTGGTGCTGGGTGCCCTGGCCAGCGGCCAGGCCACAGCGGCGCATCTATGCGCCCTGCAGCAGTATGCCCAGGCCATCGGCCTGGCTTTCCAGGTGCAGGACGACATCCTCGACGTG
>CALMID010000253.1 GCA_937863915.1 uncultured Pseudomonas sp. | reverse complement strand
TATCTGGACGAGCAGAATGCGGTGCTGATGACCTACTACCGCAACAACATCCTGCACATCTTCGCCCTGCCGGCGCTGCTGGCGAGTTTCTTCCACAACACCGCGCGGATCAGCCGGACCCAGCTGCTGCGCTTTACCCGCGCCCTGTACCCGTACCTGCAGTCCGAGCTGTTCATGCGCTGGAAGCTGGAAGAACTCGATGGCGTGGTCGATCAGTGGCTGACCAGCTTCGTCGAACTGGGCCTGCTGACCCGCGACGGCGACAGCTACGTGCGCCCGGAGCTCAGCTCGCGGCAGTTTGTCCTGCTCAGCCTGCTGTCCAACACCATCGTGCAGACCCTGCAGCGCTTCTACATGGCCATCGCCCTGCTCCTCAAGCAGGGGCAGAACCAGCTGAGCGCCGAGGAGCTGGAAAATCTGTGCACGGTCATGGCCCAGCGCCTGTCGATCCTGCATGGTCTGAACGCACCGGAATTCTTCGACAAGAGCCTGTTCCGCCACTTCATCCAGAGCCTGCTGGAGCAGAAGGTGCTGGCCCAGGACGAGGCCGGCAAGCTCGGCTACCACGAAGGGCTGGGCGAGCTGGTGGAAGGCGCGGCGCAGCGCGTGCTGCCGGCCGAAGTGCGCCTGTCGATCCAGCAGGTCACGGTGGAAAGCCCGGCCGAGCAGGCTGCCAAAAACGCCTGACTGTGGCACTTTGTCGGGGTGAAGCCGGTCCAATCCGGCACACCCCCACAAGGATGCCCGATGAACCGTCTGCTCCCCCTGCTTGCCACATCACTGCTGACCGCCGGCCTGCTCAGCGCCTGCACCAGCCAGGCGCCCACCGCCAGCGTCACCGGTGAGGTGTTCTACCTGCAGCGCATGTCCCTGCCACCGCAGGCCGTGCTGAGCGTGACACTGCAGGACGTTTCCCTGGCCGATGCCCCCGCCATCGAACTGGCCCGCCAGCAGGGCACGGTGAGCGGTCAGGTGCCCCTGCCCTTCCGGCTCGATTACAACCCGCAGCAGGTCGATCCACACCACCGCTACAGCGTCAGCGCGCGGATCGAGCAAGAAGGCCGCCTGCTGTTCATCAGCACCCAGCATTACAGCGTCAAGCTCGACGGCAGCGATCAACCGCTGCGCATCAAGCTCGACCCGATTCGCTAACCCGCTACTGCCACTTACAAGGAATCGTCATGCGCAAACTCACTCTTCTCGCCGCCGGTCTGCTGTTTACCGGCGCCAGCCATGCCCTGTCGCTGGCCGACCTCAGCCAGCAGGACGCCACCGGCGGCCTCAAGGATGCCCTCAGCCAGGGCGCCAAGCTCGCCGTGCAGCAACTGGGCAAGCCGGGCGGTTTCAGCAACGACCCGGATGTGCGTATCGAGCTGCCCGGCAAGCTTGGCCAGGCCACCAGTGCGCTGAAGATGATGGGCATGGGCAAGCAGGTCGAACAGCTGGAAACCAGCATGAACCTGGCCGCCGAAGCCGCCGTGCCTCAGGCCCAGGCCATCCTCATCGACGCGGTCAAGCAGATGAGCGTGCAGGACGCCAAGGGCATCCTCAGCGGCCCGAATGATGCCGCCACCCAGTACCTGAACAAGACCAGCCGCGAGCAGATCCGCGCCAAGTTCCTGCCCATCGTCAAACAGGCCACCGCCAAGGTCGGCGTCGCCCAGCAATACAACGCCCTCGCCGGCCAGGCCGCCAGCCTCGGCGTGCTCGACGCCAAGAGCGCCAATGTCGAAGGCTACGTCACCGAGCAGGCGCTGAACGGCCTGTTCGCGATCATCGCCGAGCAGGAAGCCGGCATCCGCGAAAACCCGGCCGGCGCCGCTACCAGCCTGGCCAAGAAGGTCTTTGGCGCGTTGTAAGCGCCACCCACAAAAAAGCCCGGCCTAGGCCGGGCTTTTTTGTGCCGGAGCGGTCAGCGCTCCACTTCCTTGACCCGGAACCAGGCCGCATAGAGCGCCGGCAGGAAGAGCA
>CALMID010000252.1 GCA_937863915.1 uncultured Pseudomonas sp. | reverse complement strand
CTCGACGCCAGGAACACCGGCACCTGCCGCCCGGTCACCGACTGGAACAGCAAGGTGCCGATACCGGCGGTAAACAACGCTACGTTCGGGTCCATGCCGGTAATCAGCGGCATCAGCACCAAGGCGCCGAAGGCCACAAACAGCATCTGCGCCCCGGACAGCAGCTGGCGCCAGAGCGGATCATTGAAACCGTCTGCTGGCTGCATCTCAGGCGTCCTTCTGCTGGGTGCCGAAAATCTTGTCACCGGCATCGCCCAGGCCCGGGAGGATATAGCCATGCTCGTTCAGCCGCTGATCGACCGAGGCGGTAAACAGCATCACATCCGGGTGCGCGGCCTCCACCGCGGCAATGCCCTCGGGGGCGGCCACCAGCACCATGGCGCGGATCTCGCGGCAGCCTGCCTTCTTCAGCAGGTCGATGGTTGCCACCATGGAACCGCCCGTGGCTAGCATCGGATCGATGATCAGCGCCAGGCGCTCGTCGATCTCCGGCGCCAGCTTCTCCAGGTAGGTATGGGCCTGCAGGGTTTCTTCATTGCGCGCCACGCCCACGGCGCTGACCTTGGCCCCGGGGATCAGGCTGAGCACGCCATCCAGCATGCCGATGCCCGCGCGCAGGATGGGCACCACGGTGATCTTCTTGCCGGCGATCTTCTCGACCGCCACCGGGCCGGCCCAGCCGGTAATCTGATACGACTCAAGCGGCAGGTCGGCGGTCGCCTCGTAGGTCAGCAGCGCGCCGACTTCCTGAGCCAGCTCGCGAAAGTTCTTGGTGCTGATATCGGCACGGCGCATCAGCCCCAGCTTGTGACGAATCAGAGGGTGGCGAATTTCGCGCACGGGCATGGCAGGTTCTCCGACGGGAAAAGTTGCGTTTGATTAAAGCACTGGCTATGCCATCAGAGCGGCCGGCGATACGGATCGACACACAAGCTGATCAAGGCGTCAGGATTCTACCCGTTTCAGGCTGTATTCGGACACACGGAGCTTGCCGCCAACCGGCCATATCAGTACCTTTGCCGCCTTTTATTGACGGCCCGGTCAAGCCGCGCCCTTCCTCAGGAGTACCTGCCATGTCCGCCGATCTCGCCCACATCCGCCAGGTAATGGCCGAAGCCGACTGCCTGTACAGCAACGATCAGGTCGAAGCGGCCATCACTCAGGTCGCCAAGGCCATCAACGGCGAGCTGGCCGAGCGCAACCCGGTGGTGTTCTGCGTGATGAACGGCGGCCTGATCTTCGCCGGCAAGCTGCTGCCTTTGCTGGATTTCCCGCTGGAGCTGTCGTACCTGCACGCCACCCGCTACCGCAGCGAAACCACCGGCGGCGAGCTGTTCTGGAAGGCCAAACCGGAAGTGTCGTTCATCGACCGCGAAGTGCTGATCATTGATGACATCCTCGACGAGGGCCACACCCTCGCCGCCATCATCGACTTCTGCAAGCATGCCGGCGCCAGCGCCGTGCACACCGCCGTACTGATCGACAAGACCCACGACCGCAAGGCCCGCCCGGACCTCAAGGCCGACTATGTCGGCCTGCCCTGCGAGGACCGCTTCATCTTCGGTTACGGCATGGACTACAAGGGTTACTGGCGCAACGCCGCGGGCAACTTCGCGGTCAAGGGCCTGTAAGTGGCTGGCGCACGCTTTCTCGACCAGGCCCTGTTTGCCGAACTGACCCTGGCGGCTGGTGCCAGCCCCCGGCAACGCCAGCACCACAACCTGCACGAGATGAGCGAGCCCTGTCACCGCCTGCTGGTGGGCCTGCAGCCGGATACCTACATCCCGCCGCATCGCCACCTCAGCGCCGACAAGGCGGAAACCCTGATCGCCCTGCAGGGCCGCTTCGGCCTGCTGCTGTTCAGTGAGCAGGGCGAGCTTGAAGCGACACGCGTACTGCAGGCCGGTGGCGAATGCAGTGGCGTGGACCTGGCACCCGGCCAGTTCCATGCCCTGGTGGTACTCAGCCCAGATGCCGTGCTGTTCGAGTGCAAAGCCGGTCCCTACCGGCCACTGGGCGATGGCGAATTCGCCAGCTGGGCGCCGTCCGAGGGCTCCGCCGAAGCCGCCGGCTACCTCGACTGGATGCGCGCCTGCTTCGACGATCACCCCGTCCGCTAAGGCCCCTTAAGCTCTCCGTTCAGCTCGCCTCGCCCAGCCAGCGCAATGCCCTGGCCCTCGCCTGCGGCAGATCACGCACATAGGCCAGTTGCCGCTGCGCGCGCAGGACACCGGCGCGGCGAAGCTTCAGGCGTACCCGCGAGGAAGGCCCGCAGAGGATCAGGGCGATCCCCTGGGCCCGGTAGTCACGCAAGACATTCTCCAGCGCCGCCAGCGCGGTCATGTCCAGCAGCGGCACCGCGCTCATCTCGACGATTACCACACGCACCTCGGGATTGAAACGGCGCAGCACGCTCAGCGCCTTCTCAGCCGCGCCAAAGAACAGCGGCCCGCGAATCGCGTACACCGCCACCTGCGGCGGCAGGTCGGCCAGCGCCACGTGGGCATCTCCCGTCAGTTTTGCGGTATCGGTCAGCTCACTCATGCGTTTGATGAACAGGCCCGCCGCCAGCAGCAGCCCGACTCCGACCGCCAGGACCATATCGAACAGCACCGTCAGCAGCAGACAAACCAGCAGCACCAGCACGTCATGGCGCGGGGCAATGCGCAGGGTGTGCCACACATGCGCCGGCTCGCTCATGTTCCACGCCACCAACAACAGCAGCGCCGCCAGGGCCGACATCGGCAGGTAACTGAACCAGGGCGCCAGCACCAGCATGGCCAGCAGCACCACGCCGGCGTGCACCATGGCCGCCAGCGGAGAAAACGCCCCGGCGCGCACACTGGCCGCCGTGCGGGCGATGGCCGCCGTGGCGGTAATGCCGCCCAGCAGCGGCGCCAGCAGAT
>CALMID010000251.1 GCA_937863915.1 uncultured Pseudomonas sp. | reverse complement strand
CGATCAGCTCGAAGTAGCCGCCCTCCAGGGTCAGGCGCACGCCATGCCGGTACAGGCTGACCGCCGGCGCAACCGCCTTCTCATCCTTGGCGGGCTCCGCCTCGCCAGGCACCTCCAGCGGTGCGGAAAAGCTTTCCACCGCCGTCAGGTTCAGCCCCGGCTGAGCCCGCAGCAGATCCTCAAGCACCCGGCGCATGGTCGGTGGATCGATCAGCGCGGCCGTCTCGTGGTCGATGCCATCCAGCAGCCGTTCATGCTCGGCCTGCGCCAGCAGCAGACTGCTGCGCATGCCCAGATTAGGGTCCTGCTCACGCTTGCGCTGCAACTCGGCGCGCTGCGTCTGGGCCTCCAGCAGGCGGGCCTTGGCGCCCTGCAACTGACCGTTGAGCTGCTTCTGGCGCAGCGCCAGAGGGTCGGCCACCAGCAGCAGATAGAGCATGCCGAGCAGGGCGAAACCCACGCCGAGGGTCAGCCACTGCTCACGCGGCACCATGACCTGCCAGCGCTGCAACAAGGCCTTCATGGCTGTTTCTCCTGATCGGCAACCTGCGAGGACAGGACAAAATCGAACGGCTCGCCGGCCGCGCGCTTGGCACTGAAGTGGGCAAACTGCCGGCCCTTGAATGCCGCTGCCTGACCCAGCGCCTGCAGGTAGGTCGGCAGGGACTGCTGGTCGCTGCTGCGGCCTTCGAGGCGCAGGTGACGACCGCCATCGGTCAACGCAATCCGCGTCAGCCACAGGCCCTGGGCCGGATGCTGCTCGGAGAGGGCCACCAGCGGATCGGCGAAGCCCTGCTGATGCTGCTGGCCCAGCAGCCGCAGGTAATCGGCCAGGCGCTGCAGCTGGCGGTTGCGCTCTTGTGCGGAAGCCACCTGCAGGGGCAATTGCGGGTCCAGCTGCGGCTCGCGGAACACCGCCTGCTCGCCGGCCAGCAATTGCTCTTCGCTCTGCGCCAGGGCTTCGGCCTGCTGCAGTTGCGCCTGCAGATCACGCACCTGCCACAGCTGCCAGCCGCCATGCAGCAACGCCAGCACCAGCGCCACCAGCAACGCCAGGAGCATGTGCCGCGGCCGCGGACCGGTGTGTCGGCGACGCTGAGTCTGATAGAGGTTGAGGTTCTGCATCAGCTGTTCTCCTGACGCAGCGCCGCACCGACGGCGGTCAGGCAGTAGGCCTGCTCGCGCTCATCGAGCAGCGGCACATCGTCACCGAACAGGTCTTCCAGAGTCAGGCGCTGCAGATTCACCGCCAGGCCGCCAGCCAGCGCCTGCATAACCTGCTCGCCATCGCGCTTCATCGGCAACAGCAGCAGGCGGTTGATGTAGCCCTTGCCCAGCTGACTTTCGAAATAATCCAGCGAGCGCTGCACTTCCAGGGTAATCGCGGCGTAATTGCCATCTGCCCGTTCGATGCCCTGCTCGATGCGTCGCGCCATGTACAGATCGGCACCGTTCTGCACGCTGATCAGGCCCTCGCTGGAGCGCAGGCGCAGCAGCGCCAGGTTGATGCCCGCCGCCCCGGCCTGCAGGCCGAGGTTGCGGAAGGCCATCTCGGTGATATCGATCGACTGCAGCCTGAGCCCGGCCTGGCGCAGCATTTGCGCGGCCTGCTCCATCTGCTGTTTCTCCAGCACGGCGCAATAGGCCATACGCGAACGGCCGCGATAGGCATCAGTCGGAAGCGATACCAGGTCAGTGACCACCGAATCGATGGGTTGGCTGATCAGATCCTTGAGGCGCCAGCGCATGGCATCGCGCAGTTCGTCCTCGGGAACATCGGGACAATCGAGCAAGAGCAGCTGATAACTGGCCGGGTGCAGCAGCAAGTT
>CALMID010000250.1 GCA_937863915.1 uncultured Pseudomonas sp. | reverse complement strand
TCGATTTCGTATTTGATCGGCGCGTGGTTGGCCGGGATTTCGATGGCCACGTAGATGTCGTTCGGCAGGTCTTTGCCGGCCGGGATCTTGCTGAAGCTCATGGGGCGTCTCCTGAGAGGCTGGCCAAAAAAGTGGCGGGATTATAGGCACATTGCCGGGGGGCGGCTAGTCAGACTTTCGTGGGCTGGCATAGGCCGGATGTGCGGCCTGCAGTTGCCGCAGACGCTGCAGCGGGTCCTGGCGGTAGAACAGGCTGAGCTGGTGGTAGACCTCGGCGAAGGCCTGGTGCAGCAGATCGGGGGCGCTGAAGAAATATTCGCTGGTGACGGCGAAGAACTCGGCCGGGTCTTCCGCGGCGTAGGGATCGATGGCCGTGTGCGCATGCGGGTTTGCGTCGAGCTGGGCATTGAGGCGGTCGTAGGCGTGCTGCATGGCGCCGGCCCAGTCGCCGATACGCATGTCGGCGTGCAGCGGGGGCAGACCGTTGGCCGAGCCGTTGAGCATGTCCAGCTTGTGCGCCAGTTCGTGGATCACCAGGTTGTAGGCATCCCAGCCGCCGCTGCTGGTCACGCCCGGCCAGGCCAGGATCACCGGGCCCTGCTGCCAGGCTTCGCCGCTGTGTTCGGCGTCCCACTGGTGCTCGACGCCGCTGGCATCGCGGTGGCGCTGCGGACTGACGAAGTCGTCCGGGTACAGGACGATCTCGTGGAACCCCTGGTACCAGTCCAGCTCCGGCAGTTCCAGTAGTGGCAGCTGTGCCATGGCCGCCAGGCACAGGCGGTCGAGCGGATCGATCTGCAGGCCGCCGAGACAGGTCAGGTGTTTATCCAGCAGGAACAGCGCACTGCGTTCGCGCAGGCGTTGCAGTGCTTGCTGCTGCAGTCCGTCGAGTATCGGCAGGCGCTGCAGAACGGCCTGCCAGTCGGCATCACTGATCGGGTAGCGGCGCAGGCGCCGCTGCCGCCACCAGTGACGCAGGGCGTGGAGCATGTCAGGCGGCCTTGGCCTGCTGGCGACGGTGCTGCAGCCAGCCGATCAGCATGGGCAGCAGGGAGAAACCGATCACGCCGAGGATCATCAGGGTCAGGTTGTCGCGGATGATGGGCAGGTTGCCGAAGAAGTAGCCCAGGGTGCACAGGCCGCCAACCCAGAGCAGCGTGCCGGCCACGCTGAAGAACACGAAGCGGCGGTAGGGCATGTGGCCCAGGCCGGCGACGAAGGGCGCGAAGGTGCGCACGATCGGCAGGAAACGGGCGATGGTCACGGTCTTGCCACCGTGGCGGGCATAGAAGGCCTCGGTGTAGACCAGGTACTCGCGGCGGAAGATTTTCGAGTCGGGGTTGGCGAACAGACGTTTGCCCAGTTTGCGCCCGACCCAGTAGTTGGTGCTGTCACCGAGGATGGCGGCAATGCACAGGCTGCCAATCAGGATGTTGATGTCCAGGCCGCCCATGGCGCCCAGCGCGCCGGCGAGAAACAGCAGCGAGTCGCCAGGCAGGAAGGGCATGACCACCAGACCTGTCTCGCAGAAGATCACCGCAAAAAGGATGAAGTAGATCCAGGTGCCGTACTGGGCAACCAGCATCTCCAGGTAGGTGTCCAGGTGCAGGATCAGGTCGATGGGGTTGAATTCCATATCTATTCCAGGTGTGAGGTCGGCGCGATAAAGCGCGCGAGTATAGCGGCAGCGGGGCGCCCAGCGGCTAGGCACAAAGGATGCAAAGTTTTACCTGCATCGCTGAGTCGGAGGGCGCCGCCATGACTATTCACTGCCTGGATCATTCCGCCCTGCAAGCGGCGGCGGGGCATGGGCCGGACCTGCCGGAGCAGGCGGCACGCATCGAGGCGCGCTGGCTGCCGGGGCGTGGCGGGCGACCTGCCGTGTTGCTGTTGGCGCTGTTGTGGGGGCGTCGCTGCCCCGAAGTGGTGCGTTTTCTCGAGCGCAGCCTGGCTGCGCTGTTTGCCGATTATCAGGCCACTCCGCAGGCCTGGAGTGAAACCCAGGCATTGCGGCAGGTTCTGGCGGCGCTCAATCAGCAACTGTTCGGCCAGCGCGGCAGCGGTGCCCTGCTGCCGGAAGTCAGCGCCGGCGTGTTGCTGGTGCAGGGCGACGAAGCCACCTTCATGCAGGTGGGTGATTGCGGCCTGCTGCGTTGGCGCGACGGCGTACTGCAGAGCCTGAATGGGCGGGAAAGTGCCCCGCTGGGTGTGCAGGCCGAGCTGGGCCTGATCCAGCACAGCCTGCCGCTCAGCCCGGGCGAGTTTCTCCTGCTGGCGCCGCAGCCGTTGTTGGCGGTGGCCGATCTGGAGCTGTTCAGCGCTGGCTGCCGGGCGGCTACCCCGGCCGGTCTGTCTGCATTGCTACAGCCCTTGCTGGTGGCTCCCGGCGCGGCTGGCGTGGTGCGTGCCGGCTCGCTGGCCCCGGTGCAGCTGCCGGCCCCCGTTGAAACCCTGCCGGTGCTGGCGACGCTGGCCGCTGGCGAACGCGTTGAGGGATGGACGGTGCAGGCGCCTGCGGATTTCGGTCCGCCCGGCCGCCTCTGGTGGGCGGAGCTGGAGGGTGAGCGGGCCTGGCTGTGGCTGGCCGAACGCCCGGTGGACGAGTTGTTTCGCCAGCGAGAGTGGGTGCTGCGTCGCGCGCCCTGCCCAGGCTTGCCATGGTTGCGCCCGCGTGCCGAACCGCGCCGGCATGCCCTGCAGGTACTGCGTCCGCTGCCCGGGCGGGTGCTGTCGCTGGCGCAGTGGCGCCGTGAGCAGCCGCGCCCGGCCGCGACTCAGGTGCTGACCCTGCTGCGCCCGCTGCTCACCGCGGTGCGCGCGCTGCAGCGGCGTGGCGTGCTCGGGCTGGTGCTGGACCCGCAGCTGATCCTGCTCAATGAACAGGGGCAGGTGTGCCTGCTGCCGGAGCAGGCAGCCTGCTGGCCCGGTGTGTCGCGGCAGAACGTGACGTCTGCGCAGTTGCCGCTGGCGCCGGAGGTGCGTGCCGGGCAGCCGCTGGATGGGCGTTGTGACCAGTTTGCCCTGGCAGCTCTGTGCTACTGGCTGCTGAGTGGCGAGTGGCCGGCGCTGGCGATGGGGGACGCTGCGCAGCAGGCCCGTTATGAGCCGCTGGCGAGCGCCGGACGGCAGCTGCCCAACGGCTGGGACGGCGTGCTGGCACGTGCTCTGGCGCCGCAGGCGCGGGCGCGCTTCGATGCCTTGTCGGAGTTTTTGCAGGCGCTGGAACGGCCGTTGAGTGAGGCCGCTCGCCACAAGCCCCAGACCTGGCCGCAACCCTGGCGCTTTGCCCTGCTGGGCGCGCTGATGGCGCAGCTGCTGCTGGCCCTGCTGGTGACGCTGATATGACGCGGATATGAAAAAGGCGGGGCTTCAGCCCCGCCTTTGGCGTTCCAGCGCTCGGGCTCAGTCGCCCAGTTCCAGGGTGTAGTTCTTGAACACCGTGTCTTCGCGAAAGCCGATCGACTCGTAGGTCTTCTGCGCCGCCAGATTGTTCTGGCTGGTGGCAACGCGCAGGCGGATGGCGTTGGTGTCCTTGGCCATCTTCTTGGCGGTCTGCAGCAGACGGTCGGCCACCAGCTGGCGGCGAGCATCTTCGGCGACATAGATGTCGTTGAGAATCCACACGCGCTTGAGCGACAGCGAGGAGAAGCTCGGGTACAGCTGGCAATAGCCGAGCAGACGGTCTTCCTCGTCGGCCAGGGCCATGTAGATCACCGACTCCTTGCGCTTGAGACGGTTTTCCAGAAACTTGCGCGAGGAGTCCGGCAGCGGCAGCTCGCCATAGAACTCGCGGTACTTGATGAACATCGGCGTAAGCAGGTCCAGATGTTCCAGAGTGGCTTGGACTATGCGCATGGCTACCTCGTTGTAGGGTTATCCGCTTTTGACCAAGCATGGCCTATGCCAGCTTCGGCGCGATTGATCTTGCTAGATACTTGCTGGAAAAGGCAATCCAAGCAAGCGTTTGATTCGCTGAGTCCCCGCGCCTTTCGCTGCAGGCCCTGTGATAACCTGCCGCGAGCATCTGGGGCCGCGGCGGCCCGCCCTGCGAGGACATTCATGCATATCCATATTCTCGGCATCTGCGGCACCTTCATGGG
>CALMID010000249.1 GCA_937863915.1 uncultured Pseudomonas sp. | reverse complement strand
CGCTGGCCCAGGCCGATTTCACTCGGGCTGAGGTAGAGCGCATCGCCACCCAAGTGGCGCATGCCCATGTCGAAACTGACGCGCGTTCGCAGAGAAGGTTTCTGGAAAATCATCGCCAACACTTTCCCCTTGAGGATCGGTTGGTTTCCTCCCTGCTGATACTCCTGCTTCAGCCGGACAGCTAAATCAAGCAGTTGACGCAGTTCCTCCGCGGAGTAATCGGTGATGTCGATAAAATCTTTATGCATACGAACTTATTCTCCTTTTGGATCATTTGGTGAGTCGGGCCCAGCGTCGCTCCTGGAGGTTGCGCTGCCCGGCCCTGCTGGGATTGTACCAGACTTATCCAGCTGAAAAAGCTCTCTGATGGCCAGAAGCTCAGTCAGCGCTCGAATGGCAAATGCCAGCAGAAACAAAGATGAAATTAAATTGATCCAAAAAGGCGTTTTATCCCTGAGGATGGTAAGCTGTTTGGCGGCAACATCGAGCTGCGACTGGTACTCTGAGAGTATCGGCTTGGCCGCGAGCAAGCTGGCCTCAAAACCAGAAATTTGATCGTTCAGGCCGCCGACGTCTTCAGCCAGGAAAGCAACTTGCCCGGCTGTGGTATCGAGCTGTTTTTGAACCGATTTGAGCCCATCGGGCAGAGCGCCGAAGTTGTCAGCCAGCGTGCCCAGGCTTTCGCTGAGGGGCACTTCTGGGTCGTACACCACCCCCAGAAAGCGCAGCCGGGCAAGCGTTCCCAAAAAGCTGTCGATGACTTTGGCACTTTGACTGGCGGCATCCATCGAAGCCTGTGTTTCTCGGGTAATCTGCACAAAATCATCGCCAATCAGACTGCCGACGTCGCTGAGCATCGGGTCCATTGCGTGAAGCGACTGCTGCAGGGTGAGCACCGAAGATTGCAGTTCGTCCAGACTGTCGCCGGCGGTGTCAAGACTTTCTGCAACCAGGTTCAATCCGGCTTGCGTACTGGTAACCGTCACGCCGGCAGCGTCCAAGAGGTTGCTAACCTGGGTGATGATTCGGGGGCGCAGGTACAAGACTCCAGTGAAGAGGGCGACAGCCAAAAGGCAGGAAAGGATGTGCAAAAAAAGACTGCCCCGCCTGTAAAAAGCGGAAGGGATACCCGCTGTTCTACTCTGGCGCATGGATGCTTCCAAGCAGTGGGTTGGATAGCCCCTGCAGGATTTGATCTTGCAGGCGACTCATCGCTTCAAAAGAGGGCTGGTCAAGGTGATCAAAGCCATTGAGGTGCAGCAGACCGTGCACCAGCAACATTTCCAGCTCCTCCTGCAGCGGGTGAGCTTGCTGCTCTGCCTGGCGGGCGGCGGTCTCAATCGAAATCAGGATGTCACCCAGGTAGGCCTCGCCGGTCTCAGGGTCTTGAAAGGCGTTTTCGAAGGAGAGCACATCCGTCGCTTCATTCATCTGGCGGTGGCGCTGGTTGTATTTTCGAATGA
>CALMID010000248.1 GCA_937863915.1 uncultured Pseudomonas sp. | reverse complement strand
GGCAGGCGCAGGAGGATGTCGCCGAGCAGCTTGCGGTAGCTGGCCATCTCCGAGATGCGCGCCTTGACCAGGTAATCGAAGTCGCCGGACACCAGGTGACACTCCAGCACGTGCGGCAGCTTGAGTACCGCGCGGCGGAACTCGTCGAAGATGTCGCCGGACTTGGCCGCCAGGCTGATCTCGACAAACACCAGCAGGCCGGCCTTGAGGAACTGCGGGTTGAGACGGGCGTGGTAGCCCTGGATAAAGCCTTCGCGCTCCAGCCGGCGCACGCGCTCGGTACAGGGCGTGGTGGAAAGGCCGACGCGGTCACCCAGTTCGGTGAACGATATGCGTCCTTCTTCTTGCAGGATACGTAAGATATTCCGATCGATTTTATCCAGCTCGCGCCGGCTCTGATGCTGGGTTCTCATGGGGGATACGCCTTTGCTGGAGCGGCTTATGCCGTGATTTATCGCCAAATATAGCTTTGCAAACAGTGAAAAACACTGCATTTGCCTGCCTATACTCTGCCGCAACTCTGATCAAAATAACAAACGTCTGGCCAGGCCAGATGTGGGAGGCGGCAATGCGTGTTCTGGTCCTTGGCAGCGGTGTGATTGGTACGGCCAGTGCCTATTACCTGGCGCGGGCCGGTTTCGAGGTGGTGGTGGTCGACCGGCAGAACGGTCCCGCCCTGGAAACCAGCTTTGCCAACGCCGGCCAGGTCTCGCCAGGTTACGCCTCGCCGTGGGCCGCGCCGGGCATCCCGCTGAAAGCCATGAAGTGGCTGCTGCAGCGCCACGCCCCGCTGGCCATCAAGCTCACCGGCGACGCCGACCAGTATTTCTGGATGCTGCAGATGCTGCGCAACTGCACCGCCTCGCGCTATGCGGTGAACAAGGAGCGCATGGTGCGCCTGTCCGAATACAGCCGCGACTGCCTGGACGAGCTGCGCGCCGAAACCGGCATCAGCTACGAAGGCCGTCAGTTGGGCACTACCCAGCTGTTCCGCACCCAGGCTCAACTGGATGGCGCGGCCAAGGATATCGCCGTGCTGGAGCAGTCCGGCGTGCCGTTCGAGGTGCTGGACCGTGCCGGTATCGCCCGGGTCGAGCCGGCCCTGGCCGGTGTCACCGACAAGCTGGCTGGCGCCCTGCGCCTGCCCAACGACCAGACCGGCGACTGCCAGATGTTCACCACCAAGCTGGCCGAGATGGCCAAACAGCTGGGTGTGGAGTTCCGCTTCGGCCAGGACATCCAGCGCATCGATGCCGTGGGTGATCGCATCAATGGCGTGTGGATCGACGGCAAGCTGGAAACCGCCGATCACTACGTGCTGGCGCTGGGCAGCTACAGCCCGCAACTGCTCAAGCCGCTGGGTATCAAGGCGCCGGTCTACCCGCTCAAGGGTTACTCGCTGACCGTGCCGATCACCAACGCGGCGATGGCGCCGACCTCGACCATTCTCGACGAGACCTACAAGGTCGCCATCACCCGCTTCGACAACCGCATCCGCGTCGGCGGCATGGCCGAGATCGCCGGTTTCGATCTGTCGCTCAACCCGCGCCGCCGCGAAACGCTGGAGATGATCACCGGCGACCTGTACCCGCAGGGTGGTGACCTCAAGCAGGCCGAATTCTGGACCGGCCTGCGCCCGGC
The DNA here is from genome assembly GCA_937863915.1 of uncultured Pseudomonas sp. GTDB lineage: Bacteria > Pseudomonadota > Gammaproteobacteria > Pseudomonadales > Pseudomonadaceae > Aquipseudomonas. The sequence goes on along the minus strand of CALMID010000248.1, from coordinate 6,791 downwards.
TACCCCGGACGGCACGCCGATCGTGGGCGCCACCGCCTATCGCAACCTGTTCCTCAACACCGGACACGGTACCCTTGGCTGGACCATGGCCTGCGGCTCCGGTCGCCTGCTCGCCGACCTGATGGCGAAGAAGCGTCCGCAGATCAGCCCGGAAGGCCTGGATATTTCCCGCTACCGTCCGACCAAGGAGAGCCACAAGCATGTCCATCCAGCGCCTGCACACTGAATCGCGTTACAGCGAAATCGTCATCCACAACGGCACGGTCTACCTGGCCGGCCAGCTGGCGGATGACTACCGCGGCGATATTCGGCAGCAGACCCGCGAGACCCTGGCCAGCATCGATCGCCTTCTGGCCGAGGCCGGCACCGACAAGTCGAAGATCCTGTCGGTGACCATTTACCTCAAGGACATGGCCGATTACGCCGGCATGAATGCCGAGTGGGATGCCTGGGTGGTGCCGGGCGCCACGCCGGCCCGCGCCACCGTTGAGGCCAAGTTGTATGACGCGCAGGTGCGGGTGGAGATGTCGGTGATTGCTGCACTCTGAACCTGGCTGTGCTGACCCTTTGAAGTATGCAGGTGGGTGTTTGGCAGAACACACCCTTGTTTTGCCCGGCGCTAGCCGGGCTTTTTTTTAACCGTCAAGAAGTGCTCATCATGCGTCCCGCCCGTGCCCTGATCGACCTCGCCGCCCTGCGGCACAACTACCAACTGGCCCGCCAGGCTTCCGGCGCCCGTGCGCTGGCGGTGATCAAGGCTGATGCCTATGGCCATGGTGCGCTGCGCTGCGCCGAGGCCCTGGCCGATCTGGCCGATGGCTATGCGGTGGCTTGTATCGAGGAGGCGCTGGAGCTGCGCGCGGCCGGCGTGCAGGGGCCGATCCTGCTGCTCGAAGGCTTTTTCGAGGCGGCGGAGCTGGCGCTGATCGAGCAGCACCAGCTGTGGTGCGTGGTGCATTCGACCTGGCAGATCGAGGCCATTGAGCGCTCTTCTCTGAAAGCACCGCTGACCCTGTGGCTGAAGATGGACTCCGGCATGCACCGGGTCGGTCTGCATCCGGCGGAATACCAGGCGGCCTACCGCCGTCTGCTGGCCAGCGGACAGGTCGGCAAGATCGTGCTGATGAGCCACTTCGCCCGTGCCGACGAGCTGGACTGTCCGCGCAGTGCCGAGCAGGTGGCGGTGTTCCAGGCGGCGCGTGGCGAGCTGCAGGCCGAGGTCAGCCTGCGCAACTCGCCGGCGATTCTTGGCTGGCCTTCGATTCCAAGTGACTGGGTGCGGCCTGGCATCATGCTCTACGGCGCCACGCCCTTTGCCGAGGAGCATCCGCTGGCCGCGCAGCTGCAGCCGGTGATGACCCTGGAGTCCAGGGTCATCAGCGTGCGCGAACTGCCGGCCGGTGAGCCGGTGGGTTATGCCGCGCGCTTCGTCGCCGAGCGCCCGACCCGCGTCGGCGTGGTCGCCATGGGCTACGCCGACGGCTATCCACGGCATGCGCCGACCGGTACGCCGGTGGCGGTGGATGGGCAGCTCACGCGCATCATCGGCCGGGTGTCGATGGACATGCTCACGGTGGATCTGACCGATCTGCCGCAGGCCGGGCTGGGCAGCCGGGTCGAGCTGTGGGGGCGGCAGGTGCTGGCCAGCACGGTGGCGCAACAGGCCGACACCATTCCCTACCAGATCTTCTGCAACCTCAAGCGTGTGCCCCGGGAATACCCGGCTTCATGAGCCCAGGCCCGTGAAACGGGCGTTTGAGGCGTTTGGGAAAACAAAGTGTTGTAAATTCTGAACGCCGTTGCCAAACTACGCCGACAACAAACCGCTCCCCATTAAGGAGGACACCCGCATTGGACGTCGGCGTTCGTTTGCAAGGCATTCGCAAACTCAAAGGTCTTTCTCAGCGTGAGCTCGCCAAGCGGGCAGGCGTGACCAACAGCACCATCTCCATGATCGAGAAGAACAGCGTGAGCCCCTCGATCAGCTCGCTGAAAAAGGTGCTTTCCGGCATCCCGATGTCCCTGGTGGAGTTCTTTTCTCTCGATATGGAAGAAGAGAACAGCACGCAGGTGGTGTACAAGGCCGACGACCTGTTCAGCATTAGCAGCGGCGAGGTGGCCTTCAAGCTGGTAGGCAAAGCCTATCCCAACCGGGCCATCGCCTTCCTCGACGAAACCTACCCGCCGGGCGCCGATACCGGTGAAGACATGTACAGTCACGAGGGTGAGGAAGCCGGCATGTTGATCGAGGGCATCTTGGAGCTGACCGTTGGCAGCGAGGTGTTTCTTCTGGAGCCCGGCGACAGCTACTACTTCGACAGCAGCAAGCCGCATCGCTTCCGCAATCCGGGTGACAAGCCGGCGCGACTGATCAGCGCCACCACACCGGCGAACTTCTAAGCTGCAGATTCAATGGTCTAAGCCCCTGCGACACCTTGGGTTATTTCGGTGCCGCAGGCTTGCCGCTATACTGACGCCCGCTCGCGAGACCCGTGGTCGCGGGCGTGACCAGCCACGATGAGGGTGTAAGCGTGAACCTGATTAAAAAAATGCTGGCAGCCAATGCTGCCGTGTTGGCCCTGTGGGCTGTTAGCGCCCAGGCCGATAACGATGCGGCGATTATTGCCGAGCGTCTGAAGCCGGTTGGCGAAGTCTGCGTGCAGGGCCAGGAGTGCAAGGGCGTTGGCGCCGTTGCCGCGGCCGCTGGCGGTGGTGCGAAGTCTCCGGACGACGTGATCGCTGCTCACTGCGGCGCTTGCCACACGCCTGGCGTGCTGGGTGCTCCGAAAATTGGTGATGCGGCAGCCTGGAAAACCCGTGCCGATGCCAAGGGCGGTGTCGACGGCCTGCTGAAATCGGCCATCGCCGGTATCAATGCCATGCCGCCGAAAGGCACCTGCGCCACCTGCTCGGACGACGAGCTGAAGGGCGCCATCAAGAAGATGTCCGGTCTGTAAGATCGCTCTTCGCTAAAAAGCCGCCTACGGGCGGCTTTTTTGTGGCCGGTACATTTCCTGTGCCGGCTACTTTTTCAGCATCGCGCGGATATCGGCCAGCGCCGACTTGCCGGTGGCGGCCTTGACCTCCTGCGGGGCGTCCTCGAGGTTTTCCCACTGCAGGTCTTCGGGCGGCAGTTCGTCGAGGAAGCGACTCGGCGTGCACTCGATGATCTCGCCATATTGCTTGCGCTTGGCGGCGAAGGTGATGGCCAGATTCTGCCGCGCGCGGGTGATGCCCACATAGGCCAGGCGGCGCTCTTCCTCGACCGTGTCGGCCTCGATGCTGGAGCGGTGCGGGAGGATTTCTTCCTCCATGCCCATGATGAACACGTAGGGGAACTCCAGGCCCTTGCTGGCATGCAGGGTCATCATCTGCACGCCTTCGGCGCCGTCCTCTTCCTCCTGCTGGCGTTCCAGCATGTCGCGCAGCACCAGCTTGCCGATGGCTTCCTCGACGGTCATGCCGCCGTCTTCGTCCTTCTCCAGGGTGTTCTTCAGCGCGTCGATGAGGAACCAGACGTTGCCCATGCGGAAGTCCGCGGCCTTGTCGCTGGAGCTGTTGGTGCGGATCCAGTTCTCGTAGTCGATGTCCATCACCATGCTGCGCAGCGCGGCGATCGGGTCGTTCTGCGCGCACTGCTGGCGCAGGTTGTCCATGTAGCGCTTGAAGCGCGACAGGCGCTCGGTATAGCGGTTGTCCAGATGCTCGGACAGGCCCAGCTCGTCGCAGGCCGCGTACATGCTGATCTTGCGTTCGGTGGCGTAGTTGCCGAGTTTTTCCAGGGTGGTCGAGCCGATCTCCCGGCGCGGCACGTTGATCACGCGGAGGAAGGCGTTGTCGTCGTCCGGGTTGACCAGCAGGCGGAAGTAGCTCATCAGGTCCTTCACTTCCTGACGGGCGAAGAAGCTGGTGCCGCCACTTAGGCGATAGGGAATCTGGTGGTGCTGCAGTTTCAGCTCCATCAGCTTGGCCTGGTAGTTGCCCCGGTAGAGGATGGCGAACTCGCTGTACGGGCGCTGGGTGCGCAGGTGCAAGGTGAGGATTTCCAGGGCGATGCGCTCGGCCTCGGCTTCCTCGTTGCGGCAGCGGATGACGCGGATCGGGTCGCCGTGGCCCATCTCCGACCACAGCTGCTTCTCGAACACGTGCGGGTTGTTGGCGATCAGCACGTTGGCGCACTTGAGGATGCGGCTGGTGGAGCGGTAGTTCTGCTCCAGCATCACCACCTTGAGCGAGGGGAAGTCTTCCTTCAGTTGCATCAGGTTTTCCGGCCGCGCGCCGCGCCAGGCGTAGATCGACTGGTCGTCGTCGCCGACCACGGTGAACTGGGCGCGGTCCTGCACCAGCATCTTCACCAGCAGGTACTGGCTGGCGTTGGTGTCCTGGTATTCGTCGACCAGCATGTAGCGCACGCGGAACTGCCATTTTTCCAGGATGTCCGGGTGCTCCTGAAAGAGTTTTACCGGCAGCAGGATCAGGTCGTCGAAATCCACCGCGTTGTACGCCTTGAGCGTGCGCTGGTAGTGCAGGTAGACGATGGCGGCGGTCTGTTCCTTGGGGTTGCGTGCCTTGGCCAGCGCCTCGTCGGGGAGGATCAGGTCGTTCTTCCAGCTGCCGATGTAGTTCTTGATCTCGTCCACGCCGTCATCGCCGGAATATTCCTTCTGCATGATGTCGGTGAGCAGCGATTTGATATCGCCCTCGTCGAAGATCGAGAAGCCCGGCTTGTAGCCGAGGCGCGCATGCTCCTTGCGGATGATGTTCAGACCCAGGTTGTGGAAGGTCGACACCGTCAGCCCCTTGCCCTCGCTGCCCCGCAGCAGGCTGCTGACGCGTTCCTTCATCTCCCGCGCGGCCTTGTTGGTGAAGGTCACCGCGACGATGTTCTGCGCCCGGATGCCGCACTGCTGGATCAGGTAGGCGATCTTGCGGGTGATCACGCTGGTCTTGCCGGAGCCGGCGCCGGCGAGCACCAGCATGGGGCCGCCGATGTAGTTCACAGCTTCCTGCTGGCGGGGGTTGAGACGGGACATGGGCATGGGCTGCAAGGAAACGGAGCGGCATTTTAGCAGGGCTGGCGAGCTGTGCCGGCGCATTACTGTGGATGTGACCAAATGCAGAGTGCGATGCACTTGGCTTGGCAAGTCACAATAAATCGGTACCCTTAGCCCACGATCGGTCATTGTCTGACGGAGTCGCGGGCTGCAGAGTCGGCGACGTGTCAGGCAGGACCCACAGGGATAAGTGCACGTATAACGCCTGGAGGGCTTTAGCAGTCGCGGCTCGATGCCGTGTAGAGGTTGACCGGGGAGGTCATTTGCGCGCGTTTGTCGAACCCATGCGCTTGTTGTTGCTGGCAGATTCGCCCGTCTGGGCCGAGCTGCTGCGTGAGCGTCTGGAGCAGCTGGACACCGCTGCAGCCCTGATCACCGCGCCCTCCTGGTCCGCCGCCAGCGGCCTGTTCGATGAACAGCCCGGCACGCTGGTGCTGGCCACGCCTGGCTGTCTGCCGGCGCCGGGCTGCTGCCCCTTCCCGCTGATCCTGCTGCTGGACGACGAACCCGAACAACGCCCCGAAGGTGTCAGCGACTGGCTCAGCCGCGCCGAGCTGAGCCCGGCCATGCTGCGCCGTACCCTGCGTCATGCCACCGACTACGCTGCCCTGCAGGGCGCCGTGCAGCGCCTGGCCGAACAGGATGCATTGACCGGCATCGCCAACCGCCAGGGTTTCCAGACCCTGCTGGCCGCGCGCCTGGCTGAATTCGCCGGTCACGGCCTGGCCCTCGGCCATCTCGATCTGGACAACTTCAAGCACGTCAACGATGCCCTCGGTCATCAGGGCGGCGATCGCCTGATCCTGCAGGTGGTGGCGCGTCTGCGTGGCCAGCTGGAGGGTGGCGATATGCTGGCGCGCCTGGGCAGCGACGAATTCGCCCTGCTGCTGGATACCCGTCGCGACAGTTCGCGCGCGGAAAAACTGGCCGAGCGCATCACCGAAGTGCTGGCCGAGCCCTACTGGGTGGATGGCGAAAGCCTGCTGCTTGGTTGCAGCCTGGGCCTGGCCCATGCCCGAGCGGGTGATGATGCCGATCCGCTGCTGTGGCACGCGCACATCGCCATGCAGCAGGCCAAGAGCCAGCAGGGCTGCACCTTCCATGTCTACGACGAACGCATCAACCGCAGTGCGCGCTGCCTGGCCGATCTGGAAAGCGAATTGCGCCGCGCCCTGCGTCGCGACGAGCTGGAACTGCACTACCAGCCGCGGCTGAGCCTCAAGACCGGCGAGATCGTCGGGCTGGAGGCGCTGGTGCGCTGGAATCACCGCGAGCGCGGGCTGCTCACGCCCAACGAATTCGTGCCGCTGGCCGAAGAAAGCGGGCTGATCGTGCCGCTCGGCTACTGGGTGATCAGCCGTGCCCTGCGCGACATGCAGTGGCTGCGTGGTCGCGGCCTGCCGGACCTGCACATGGCGGTGAACCTGTCGTTCCGCCAGTTCCAGGACAGTCAGTTGCTACCGACCCTGCAGCGCCTGATCGACGAGCGTGGCGTGGACGGGCACTGGCTGGAGTTCGAGCTGACCGAAACCGCAGTGATGCGCCGCAGCGATCAGGTGCGCCTGACCATGGATGCGCTCAGCGAACTGGGCGTGCGCTTCTCCCTGGACGACTTCGGCACCGGGTTCTCGTCTTTCGTGCACCTGTCCAGTCTGCCGATCACCCTGCTGAAGATCGACAAGCGCTTCGTTGCCGAGATGCACCAGCGTGGCGATGGTCCGCAGCTGGTCAAGGCCA
>CALMID010000247.1 GCA_937863915.1 uncultured Pseudomonas sp. | reverse complement strand
CCAGCACCAGAGTGTTGCTCGGTCGGTTGCCGGGCACCACTTTGTGCGGCGCCAGGCGCTGCACTTCGCTTTCCGGCAGGCCTTTGCCCCGCAGCTCGGCCTCCGCCTCGTCGCGGGTTTTGCCAAGCATCAGTGCCTGGCTCTGCGACAGGCAGTTGGCATACAGCCACTGGTGGTGGTCGGCGACCGGGTTGTAGCTGGACACCGGCACGATGAAGTCGGCCGGGATCAGCTGGCTGCCCTGGTGCAGCAACTGGTGATAGGCATGCTGGCCATTGCAACCCACGCCACCCCAGATCACCGGGCCGGTGCCGGCGGTGATCGGCGAGCCATCCTGACGCACGCTCTTGCCGTTGGACTCCATGTCCAGCTGCTGAAGGTGATCGGTGATGTTGCGCAGGTAGTAGTCGTACGGCAGGATCGCCTGGCTGCGTGCGCCCCAGAAGTCGCCGTACCAGACGCCGAGCAGGGCTAGCAGCACCGGGATGTTGCGTGCGAATGGCGCGCTCTGGAAGTGCTGGTCCATGGCGTAGGCACCGGAGAGCATTTCCTTGAAGTTGGAGATGCCGATGGACATGGCGATCGGCAGGCCGATGGCCGACCACAGCGAGTAGCGGCCACCCACCCAGTCCCACATTGGCAGCACGTTTTCCTCGCGGATGCCGAACGCCTTGGCCGCCGCGACGTTGCTCGACACGGCGATGAAGTGGCGGTGCAGCTCGGCCTCACTGCCGCCCTGGGCCAGGTACCAGGCCCGAGCTGCCTGGGCGTTCTTCAGGGTTTCCAGGGTGCTGAAGGATTTGCTGGAAACGATGAACAGGGTGGTCTCCGCCGACAGCTTGCTGACCAGCTCGCGGAACTCGCTGCCGTCGACGTTGGCCAGGTAGTGGCAGCGCACGCCCTTCTGGGCGAAGGGCAGCAGGGCCTCGGAGACCAGCTGCGGGCCGAGGAAGGAACCACCGATACCGATGTTGACCACATCGGTGATGACCTTCTCGCTGTAGCCGCGCCACAGACCGTTGTGCAGGCGGGTGACCAGGTCGGTCATCTGCTGCAGCACCTGATGCACGTCGGGCATGATGTTCTTGCCGGCGACGAACACCTTGTCACCCACCGGCCGGCGCAGGGCCGTGTGCAGTACCGGGCGCTGCTCCGAGGCATTGATCACCTGGCCGTTGAACATGGCGCTGATGGCATCGCCCAGTTGCGCCTCTTCGGCCAGTTTGACCAGCAGTTCGAGGGTCTGCTCGGTGATCAGGTTTTTCGAGAAGTCGAGCATCAGGCCGCAGGCATACAGGCTGAATCGCTGGAAGCGCTGGCTGTCGCTGGCGAAGGCGGCACGCATGCTGAACGTGCTCATCGCTTCACGGTGCTCGGTGAGGGCCTTCCAGTTGGCCAGTTGGGTGACATCGAGGGGTGTCAGGTGATGATCCATAAGAACCTTGCGGCAAGAGTGGCTGGCGTTGTTATGAAAAAGCCCGGTTAGACCGGGCTTGATTCTAGCGGTTATGCGGCGCAAGCCAATGGCTGGCGCTGTTCAAGTCAGGCTCAGGGGTGGCTGGTGAAGGCCAGGTTGTCGATCAGGCGAGTGGTGCCGAGGTAGGCCGCCACCAGAATGACCAGTTCCTTGTCGCCAGCCTGAGCCGGACGCAGGCTGCCTGCTTCGCGGATTTCCAGGTAATCGGGACGGAAGCCGGCCTTCTCCAGGTGCTTGAGGCCATCCAGGGTCAGGCGCGAGAAATCGTCGCGGCCGCCACAGATGCTGTCGGCCATGTCCTTGAGGGTGGCGAACAGCTGCGGCGCCACCTGGCGCTGTTCGGCGCTGAGGTAACCGTTGCGCGAGGACAGTGCCAGGCCATCGTCGGCGCGCACGGTCGGCTCGCCGAAGATCTGCACCGGCAGGTTGAGATCACGCACCAGCTTGCGGATCACCGCCAGTTGCTGGAAATCCTTCTCGCCAAAGATCGCCAGGTCCGGCTGGACCATGTTGAACAGTTTGGTTACCACGGTGGCCACGCCCTCGAAGTGCCCCGGACGACTGCCGCCGCAGAGGCCCTCGGAAACCACCGGCACGCTGATGCGAGTCTGGTCGTCCATGCCCTGGGGGTACATTTCTTCCGGCGTCGGCGCGAACAGCAGGTGGCAGCCAGCGCTGACCAGTTTTTCCTGGTCGGCGGC
>CALMID010000246.1 GCA_937863915.1 uncultured Pseudomonas sp. | reverse complement strand
CATGGCCAAGGCTGAAGCCAGCGTTGAAGAACTGGTCTCCATGATCGAGCGCGGTGAGCTGCGCTTGCCGGAAATGCAGCGGCAGTATGTCTGGCGCTCCACGCGCGTGCGCGACTTGCTCGACTCCCTGTATCGGGGCTATCCCTCGGGGGCGATCCTTCTATGGGAAACCGATGAGGCCGTGCCCCTGCAAACCTTCGCCGTCAGCCAAAGCAATAACCCTTATCAGAGCACCCGCCTGTTGCTCGATGGACAACAGCGTCTGACCTCGTTATCTGCTGTCATTCGCGGCGAGCCGGTGTCGGTGCGCGGTCGCCGTCGGCCCATCGATTTGCTGTTCAATCTGGAGCATCCCGACCAACTGGCCGTCGTGACCGAAGTGGATGAGAACGGCGATGACGCTGAGGTCGATGAGGAAGGCGAGCTGGGCGGCGACGAGGCCGACGCCAGCGAGGACGAACTGCTGACGCGTTTCAACAAAATGACCTTCGTGGTGGCGACCCGGAAGCTGGAGCAGTTGCCGCAGTGGGTGAAGGTATCCGAAGTCTTCAAGACCGACAGCGACGCGCCTTTCCTCAAACGTGCGGGCATCAGTGGCTTTGATGATCCGCGTTACGAGAAATACAGTCAGCGTCTGGCCCGGCTACGCGGAATCCGCAAGTACGTGTACCGCATGGACGTGCTGGAGCGAACACTGTCCTACGACGAGGTCACGGAAATCTTCGTGCGGGTCAACTCGCTGGGCGCCAAGCTGCGCAGCTCCGATCTGGCTCTGGCGCAGATCACGGCCAAATGGCGGCACTCGCTGCAGACCTTCTTGGACTTCCAGAGTGCTTGCGCCCAGAACGGTTTCGAGCTTGATCTGGGTTTGCACCTGAAGAATTTGATGGCCTTTGCTACCGGGCAATCCCGTTTTCTGACCGTCGGCAGCCTGACCCTGGACGTACTGCAGCAAGCCTGGAAAGAAGCCTGCGAGGGGATGGAATTTGCCCTCAATTTCGCACGCAGCAATCTGGGTATCGACAGCCCTGCCTTGCTGTCATCGCCCTTCTTACTCGTGGTACTGGCCTACTTTGGGCATCGCCGTGACTATGCCCTCAGCACGGAAGAAGCGCAGCAGTTGCGCTACTGGGCCTTGGCCGCCAATGCCAAAGGCCGTTTCTCGCGGGGTTCCAGTGAGACCATTCTGGATCAGGATTTGGCGACCATCCGCAATGGCGGCGGCGTCAATGAACTGATCGACCGGCTGCGTCTGCAGTTCGGCCGCCTTGACATCACGCCGGAAGAGCTGGAGGGGCGCAACCAGCGCAGTGCGCTGTTCAAGACCATGTTCCTGGCGTTTCGTGCGGCAGGCGCTAAGGATTGGCGCAGCCACCTGGCCATTGCCCTGGACCACTCGGGCAGTCAGCACCGCTTGCAGTTTCATCACATTTTCCCCAAGGCATTGCTGCGCGGCAGCTACACCCCGCGCGAGGCCGATGACATCGCCAACCTGGCTTTCATCGGCGGCAAAACCAATCGTGCGATCAGCGACAAAGCGCCTGTGACCTACCTGTTGCCGCTGGTGGCACAACACGGTGCAGCACCATTCGCAGCACAGTGCATTCCTGTGGAGGAGGAACTGCTGGCACTGGATCACTACAAGGCGTTCTTGCAAGAGCGCCGTAAACGAATCGCGGCGGCACTGAATGCTTTCATCCATGCGGTCGCTTGAACTGTCAGCGCCACCTTGTTGCCACACGGTGACCCACATGTCGCCACAATGCTGCCGCCATGTTCAACACAATGTTGCCACGCTGTTCACCACATTGACGCCACTTTGTGCACACAGTGTTGCCACCATGCCTGACACATTCCGGCCGGGACGCAGCCCGAGAGTCGCTTGTCCCCAGCACGATGAGCAGATTCTTTGTGCTGGCTCTCGAGAGCACAAAGAATGTGGCCGCTGGGCTCGATTTCGCCAGAAATCGGGCGCGGCGGCGTGGGGACAACGAATGGTCGATGCGTCCAGCCTGCACCTTATGAAACCCCGCTGCGGCCATGCGCCGGGTTGCCGCCCTGTGCGGCTGGCGGGTGAGAGCATGCCGCACAGGGCATGCCTGCTCGGTGGTGGGAGACTGAACTGACATGGCCAACCCTCGCTCGCTGGTCTACGCGCTTTACACCCATTGGGACACCGTAGAGCTTTTGGTGCGGCTGTCGCGCGAGTTTGCCGTGCTGACCAGCGATCAGGTGTTGAACGGTATTGCCAAGGTATCCGGGCAACGGGATGCCGAAACGCAGGGCGCGGTGCTGCGTGCCCTGGTCAATGCGGACATCCTGCAAACCTTGCCGCGCAGCAGCGATCTGCAGCTCAATGCCTATGTGCTGGAGTTCGTGCGCGGCCTCACCCGTGAACATGAGCTGGGCCTGGCTGCCGTACTGCAGGCGCGTGTTGCGGCCATCCGTGAAGCCACCGAAGCACTCAATGAAGGGATGCTCGGGGCCGACATGGATCGCGTGCGCGGGGCCGCCAACAAGCTGGCAGAACTCTTCCGCCAGATCAGCCTGCAGCTCGATCAGGACCGGCACGCGCTCTTTGAGCTGGCGGAAAACGCCAAAAGCGCCGACAGCAGCATGCCGATCAGCCAGCGCTACCGCGAGGTGCTGGAAGCCTACGATCATTATGTGGAGCCGATGAACCAGATGATGGACAGCGGCTCGCAGGGCACCTTCTATCGCTATCTGGAAGAAGCGGAGCGTGCGCTCGACTTGAGCCTAGAGCAATTGTCGGTACAGGGTACGCTCTACTCGCATCGCCTGCAGTTGCGTCAGGTGGCGCACCAGGCCAAGGAGCTGCGGCGCTTTGGGCGGCTGGTTGCGCAACAGTGCGCCGATACACTGCTGCCCTTACGCGAAGAGCTGCGTCAGCACAACGCACTGACCAGTGCCATCAGCTTGCTGTTGGGGCAGGTGCGCAAACGCGGCCTGCGTCGCGCACTGTCGCGCCCGGCGGATGAGACCGCACTCCCCGTCTGGCGCAATGAGCGCGGTTTCAAATTGCAATTGGGCGATGAGGTACGGGCGATCATGGCTGCCGCGCGCCAATACCAGCCGCAGGCGGTGGCCTTTCCGCAGGATGAACCCGGCGATGACGTTCCGTTGCTGGAGCAGGTGGACGAAGCCGCTATTCGTGCGCATCTGGCCCGCAGCCTGCCAGTGGAAAATCTGCTCGATTGGCTGCACCGCCATTACACCCACCTGCAGGATGCCACCCTGCTGCGCCTGTTCCATGACCTGCAACATGAGCCCGGCTGGCAGTTCGAGGCAGCCAGCCAGCCTGAAAAAACCACGCTGCAGACGATTCGCGTCCTGCATCACCCTCACCGCGTGAGTATCCCGCAATGACGATCCCACACGCTCTGGCAGCCGCCCTGTCGCAAATGCCGGCATTGGCCGAGCTGTTCCGCCTGTTTCTCTCCGGCAAACACCTGAATCGAATGGCCGAGCCCGCGCTGTGGGCGGAGCTGGAACAGCACGAGGCCAGCTATGTCGGCTTGTTTGCCGCGCTGGGGTTCGAGCTGCGCCTGGATGCCAGGGGCTTTGCCTGGTTTCACAACAGTGACGCCAACAGCAACATCGGCAAGATCAGCCGCCAGCTGGCCTTGCTGTTCATGGTGATCTTCGATGCCCAGGCCAACGCCGGCAAGGCCCTGCAGCGCTTTACCGATTGGCTGATCGACAGCGCCTGGCTGGCCGAGGTCTACAAGCAACAGCAAGACCTGCTGGATACCGAGGGCCTCAACCCCGACGCCCTGGTGGAGCTGCTGGGCCGCGCCTGCAACCTCGGCTTTGCCGTGCCAGAGCCGGCGGGCTGGCGACTGCTGCCCGCTGTATGCCGTTACCTCGATCATTTCGAAAGCCTGGCGTTGACGGCCAAGACCGATGGCGACGAAGAGAGCACGCCTGCAGCGGAAGACTGGACTGCGGATGCACCAGACGACGAGGAGAACACCTGATGCAGTACGGCTTCCAACGTCTGGTCCTGCTGGGGAGTGCAGGCTACTCGCGCGCCGAGCTGCCGCTCGATGGTGCGGTCTCTCTGGTAGCGCCCAACAATACCGGCAAGACCAGCCTGATCAATGCCCTGCAGTTTCTGCTGATCATCGACCGCCGCCGTATGGATTTTGGTGCGCACGATGTGGACAAGAGCCGGCGCTTTTATTTCCCCAACAACAGTGCCTATGTGCTGCTGGAGGTGTCGCTGCCGGAGTCCGGCACCGTAGTGCTGGGTTGCGTGGGCAAAGGGGTGAGCTTCGAGTACGAGTATTTCGCCTATGCCGGGCCGCTG
>CALMID010000245.1 GCA_937863915.1 uncultured Pseudomonas sp. | reverse complement strand
AAAACCAGCGCCGTGCAGCAGGCCCGCCACCAGCGACAGCATCAGTCCAAGCAGCGCGAGTAACAGCGAGGCAGCAACGCCATCCCTCCACAGGACGGCCAGGCTGAAACGACGCACCCACTGACCGGCCAGCCCAAGCGTGGCAACGAGAATCAGCGCCGTACCCGGGGCCGCGAAGGGCCAGGCAACGACTGCACCGGTGGCAATCAGCAGCGCCCCCGAGGCGACGAGCCAGAGGCGCCGGCGCAGCCATCCTGCAGCCTCCGGATCGGGCTTGCCGATAGCCGTCGGCAGCAGGACCGGCACAGTACCCAGCGCGGCCAAGCCGACCAGTCCCAATGTGTTCAGATGAAGGTGGAAAAGCCGCAGGGCGTGCCAGTAGTTCGGCCAGAACGGTGTGGCCAGCACGGCGCCCAACGCCAGAATCAGGCAGCCAAGGGCCACACCGTACCAGCGCCAGCCGGGATGCGGCGAGCCGAGCGTCACCCGGACGCGATGAGCGATCCAGTTGAGCAGGATGGCAGCCAGAAGCAGATCAACCAGCGCAGCCGCATAGAGGGTCGCATAGGGCAACCAGCCGGCCATGGCGGCGAAGACCACCAGACCGACCGCCTGAGCCAGGTTCGGCAGGCGGGCCAAGCGTGGATCGACATCGCCGGTACGGGTCAATACCGGGATGAAGTGCATCATCGCCGCAAAGATCAGCGGCAGAATGCCGACCGCGAATGACAGATGCGCCGCGGCCAGCGGCGAACCCCAGCCGGACATCGCCAGCAGTACGCCGGCGATCAGTGCAGTCAGGCTCAGGCTCGCAGTCGGAATCAACTCAGGCGACGACGGTGAAGTCGATGACGATCGCCCCCGGCTCGCGCTGCTTGTACTCGATGGACAGATGCTGACCGTAACGCTGCTGCAACTGGGCGAGCAGCGGCAAGGGATCGTGGTCGTTGCAGAAACGCATGGTTTCGCCAGGCATCAGGGCATCGAGCGCGCCAAAGATCGCCGCATGACGGAATCGCTTGGCGATACCGCGTGCGTCGAACGGGTACAGGGCTTCGGGCGTGGTGTGGTTGCAGACATGAACGGTTTGCATGATAGCTCCGGTTGGGGTGGCAAAAGAAATGTGTGGCGCATTCTGCCTACCTGCCCCACCGGTTTCCTTGATCCGCATCGCCATTCGGAAGCTGCTCACACCACACCGACAACATCTTCGAATATTCGATTAAACTGATATTTCACATTTTATTTTGGAGGAGATCACATGAAAAAACTGCTCGCTGCTGCCTGCCTGGGCTTTTCACTAATGACCGCACACGCTGCCGACCTCGGCATTTCGGCCAAGGATACCTACGAGAAAGTCAAACAGCCGGGTGCCAAGATCCTTTTTATCGATGTCCGC
>CALMID010000244.1 GCA_937863915.1 uncultured Pseudomonas sp. | reverse complement strand
CTGAACAGCCCCTCGCCGGCGAGCTTTTCTTTCAGTGCCTCAAAGGCCAGGCGCAGGGCGCCATCGCCGGCCGGCTCCACCGTGTCGAGAATCAACTGGTAGTCGCCACGCCCCTCGAACAGCGAGACCTTGCCGCGCACCTTGACCGCCAGGCCATCGCGCAGGGCCTGACGCACCCGCGTGGCGTTCTGCCGGAACAGCGCGCAGCGCACCTGCGCCTGGCTGTCCTTGAGGGTGAAGTACAGATGGCCGGAGGCCGGCTTGGCCAGATTGGAAATCTCGCCCTCGACCCAGACCTGGGCGAACACGTCTTCCAGCAGCAGGCGTGCGCGCCCGTTGAGCTGGCTGACGCTGAGCACGTCGCGGTCGAGGTTGAGGCGCTGGAAGGGGTCTTTGATCATGCCGGCATCATAGCGGTTTGCCCGCCGCGGCCAAAGCCACCACTGACGCTGCGCTGCTGGGCGATTAAACTGGCGCCATTCCCCTTGCAGCATGACGGCCATGAGCGAGCAGCAGAGCATCATCGTTCCGCAGATTTCCACCTTCCCGGATGCCGAAGGCAAGGCGCGCCAGGTATTGCGCTGGTTGCACAAGCGTCAGCTGGTGGCGGCGGAACTGACTACCTGCGGGCGCCTGGGCAACCGCATGGCCTATGCCATCGGCGAGGGCGCCCGGCAGTTGCCGCATGCCGCGCGCCTGCCGTTCGGCCAGCCGTGCAATGGCCTTGAGGTCGTCACCAAGCGCTGTATCTACACGCCCAGCCACGGGTTTCTCGAAGAAGCCGGGTGCCCGCAGTGTCGCCAGGAGGTCGGTGAAGCGCTGTTCGACAGCCTGGAAGAGTGGATGCCGCGGCAGACCGATACCTTCGTCTGCCCGGAATGCGGCTTCGAGGACGATATCAACGGTTTTCTCTTTCTCCAGCCGTGCGGGTTCTCCAATCTCGGCTTCATCTTCAACAACTGGCCGGCCGAATGCTTCTGCCCGGCCTTGCTGGCCGAGTTTGCCCAGCGCCTGGGTTATCCGGTGCGCCTGGTGACGGTGCAGTGCGAGTAACGGAGAAACATCGGCAACCGCTGGTGCGTTGCCATTGAGCGAAGGCGGGGCGCTGGGTATAATGCCGCGCTTCTTATTTTTCCCGCTTGGGAGCCCCGCCATGCTGCGTATCAGCCAAGAAGCACTGACCTTCGACGATGTTCTCCTGATCCCCGGTTATTCCGAGGTCCTGCCGAAAGACGTCAGCCTTAAAACCCGTCTGACCCGTGGCATCGAGCTGAACATTCCGCTGCTCTCTGCCGCCATGGACACCGTGACCGAAGCCCGTCTGGCCATTGCCATGGCCCAGGAAGGCGGCATCGGCATCATCCACAAGAACATGACCATCGAGCAGCAGGCTGCCGAGGTGCGCAAGGTCAAGCGCTACGAGTCCGGCGTGGTCAAGGACCCGATCACCATCGAGGCCGAGGCTACCGTGGGAGACCTGTTCGACCTGACCCGGCAGAACAATATCTCCGGTGTGCCGGTCCTGCATCATGGTGATCTGGTGGGTATCGTCACCAGCCGTGACGTGCGCTTTGAAACCAATATGGCCGCCAAGGTTCGTGATCTGATGACGCCCAAAGAGCGTCTGGTGACCGTCAAGGAAGGCGAAGATACCCAGGTGGTGCGCAAGCTGCTGCACAAGCACCGTATCGAGCGCGTGCTGATCGTCGACGACCAGTACCGCCTCAAGGGCATGATGACCGTCAACGACATCGAGAAGGCCAAGGCCTACCCGCTGGCCAGCAAGGACGAGCAGGGCCGCCTGCGCGTCGGCGCCGCCGTCGGTACCGGTGCCGATACCGGTGACCGCGTGGCCGCACTGGTAGCGGCCGGCGTTGACGTGATCATCGTCGACACCGCTCACGGCCACTCCAAGGGTGTGATCGACCGCGTGCGCTGGGTCAAGCAGAACTTCCCGCAGGTGCAGGTGATCGGCGGCAACATTGCCACCGGCGATGCCGCCCGTGCGCTGGCCGAAGCCGGCGCTGATGGCGTCAAGGTCGGCATCGGTCCGGGCTCCATCTGCACCACCCGCATCGTCGCCGGCGTCGGCGTGCCGCAAATCAGCGCCGTGGCCAATGTCGCCGCCGCGCTGGAAGGTACCGGCGTGCCGCTGATCGCCGACGGTGGCATCCGCTTCTCCGGCGACCTGTCCAAGGCCATCGCCGCTGGTGCTTCCGCGGTGATGATCGGCTCCATGCTGGCCGGCACCGAAGAAGCTCCGGGTGAGGTCGAGCTGTTCCAGGGCCGTTCCTACAAGGCCTACCGCGGCATGGGCTCGCTGGGCGCCATGGCTCAGGCCCAGGGCTCTTCCGACCGTTACTTCCAGGACTCCTCGGCCGGTGCCGAGAAGCTGGTGCCGGAAGGCATCGAAGGCCGCGTGCCGTACAAGGGCGCAATGAGCGCCATCGTGCACCAGCTGATGGGTGGCCTGCGTGCGTCCATGGGCTACACCGGCTGCGCCACCGTTGACGAGATGCGCACCAAGCCGCAGTTCGTGCGCATCACCGGTGCCGGCATGGCCGAGTCCCATGTGCACGATGTGCAGATCACCAAGGAAGCCCCGAACTACCGCGTGGGTTAATTCCACTGCATTGAATCGACCTGGGGCTGACTGATCAGCCCCTTGTCATTTGTGAATTCCGCTACGAGAGACGGCCATGGCCCATCATGACATTCACGCCCACCGCATCCTGATTCTGGATTTCGGTTCCCAGTACACCCAGCTGATCGCCCGTCGCGTGCGCGAAATCGGTGTGTATTGCGAGATCCACCCGTTCGACATGGACGATGCCGCCATCCGCGCCTTCGCGCCGCGCGGCATCATCCTCGCCGGTGGTCCTGAGTCGGTGCATGAGGCCGGCAGCCCGCGCGCGCCGCAGGCGGTGTTCGATCTGGGCATCCCGCTGTTCGGCATCTGCTACGGCATGCAGACCATGTCCGAGCAGCTCGGCGGCAAGGTGGAAGGTTCCGATCTGCGCGAGTTCGGCTATGCCCGCGTCGATGTGGTTGGCAAGGCCCGCCTGCTCGACGGCATCGAAGACCATGTGGACGCCGACGGCGTGCTGGGTCTGGATGTATGGATGAGCCACGGCGACAAGGTCACCCGCCTGCCGGAAGGTTTCCATGTCCTGGCCAGCACTCCGAGCTGCCCAATTGCCGCCATGGCCGACGATAGCCGCGGCTACTACGGCGTGCAGTTCCACCCGGAAGTGACCCACACCAAGCAGGGCGGGCGCATCCTCTCGCGTTTCATCCTCGATATCTGCGGCTGCGAAGCCCTGTGGACCCCGGCCAACATCGTCGAAGACGCCATCGCGACCGTGCGTGCCCAGGTGGGCAATGCCAAGGTACTGCTGGGCCTGTCCGGCGGCGTCGATTCCTCGGTGGTCGCGGCGCTGCTGCACAAGGCCA
>CALMID010000243.1 GCA_937863915.1 uncultured Pseudomonas sp. | reverse complement strand
CGCCGACCCTGGGGCCGACCATTGGCGGCTATCTGGTCGATCATTTCAGTTGGCCGGCGGTGTTCTGGATGCCTCTGCCGCTATGTGCCCTGGCCATGCTCGGGGCCATCTGGCTGCTGCCGGACGAACGCAGCCCACAGCCGCCACGCCTGGACTATCGGGCATTCCTCTGGTTGTTGCTGGCCTTGTTCGCCGCCCTGGGCAGCCTGGCCGAGGCCCAGCGTTTTGGCTGGTCCGAGCCGCGGGCGTGGGCACCGGGGTTGCTGGCGGTGCTGGCCACCTGGCGCTTTGTCCGGCGCAGTCGCTGCAGCCCCCAGCCATTGCTGCCGCTGATGCTCTGGCAAAACGCCGCCTTTCGTCAGGCCAGCTGGGTGGCTCTGGTGCTGGGCCTTGGTCTGTACGGTTCGACCTACCTGATTCCGCTGTTCCTGCAGACCGTCGAGGGCTATTCCGCCGGCCGCGCCGGATTGCTGCTGTTGCCGGCCGGGGCGGCACTGGGTCTGGCGTCCTTTGCCGGAGGCGGGTTGTCCGATCGCTTTCCACTGGCCTGGCTGTTGTGTACCGGCCTGCTGCTGTTTGCCGCCTCGGCGCTGGGCTTTGCCGTCTGGGGCTCGCCGGCCGGGTTTGCCTGGCTATGCCTGCTGGCCTGCCTGGGACGAATCGGTTTCGGCCTGCTGCTGCCGGCGCTGAATGCCGTCGCCCTGGATGCCTTGCCAGAGCAGCATCTGGCCAGCGCAGAGGGCGTGATCACCTTCGTGCGCCAATTGGGTGGCGCCTTCGGCGTCAACCTGCTGACTTATTTCCTTGAGTGGCGGCACGGGGCTTTGGGCAGCAGTGCTTCGGCCGAAGCCGAGGCGTTCGCGCAGACTTTCTGGGTGATGGCATTGTGCTTTATCCTGACCCTATGGCCAGCCTGGTGCCTGCGTTCGCGACAAGCATCCAGCCCATGACCATTCGGCAGATTATCGAGCAGTGTGGCAAGCACATTGCCTGACAGAGACCATACTAAATTTAGGAGCGGGTGCCAGGGTGGTGCCTGCACCATGAGTGGACAGCCCGGCTACGGTCGGCGACGGAACGCGCAGACCGGTAAAGTTGGTGCTTGAGGAGGCGTTATGCCACAGATGCGCACATTGCTTTTCACGCTCGCTTCCAGCTCGGTGCTGTGCCCGGGAGCCGCGATGGCGCTGGGCCTGGGTGAGATCACCCTGTATTCGGCCCTCAACCAGCCACTGGATGCCCGCATCGAACTGATCGATGCCAATCAACTGGAGGCCGACGAGTTCAAGGTGCGCTTGGCCAGCGAGCAGGCATTTGCCCGCGCTGGCGTAGAGCGCTTCTACGTACTCAACGACCTGCGCTTCACTCCGGTGCTGCAGGGCGGTGAGCGCTACATCCGGGTGCAGAGCAACAAGGTCATGCGCGAGCCGTATCTGAACTTCCTAGTGGAAGTGGTGCGGCCCAATGGTCATTTCGTCCGTGAGTTCACCGTGCTGTTCGACCCGCCGGAGTCGTCGGCTTACCGCCAGCAGGCAGCACCTCTGACCAGCCTGGCCCCGCGTATCGAGCAGCCTGTGCGCAGCCGCATCAGCGTGCCGCAGGTGTTGCCCGCCGCCACGCGCGGCGAGCGTTATCAGGTGCGTCGTGGCGACAGTCTGTGGCTGATCGCCAGGCGCTTGCAGCAGGCCGGCAGCACGATTTCGTTGCAGCGCCTGATGGACGGCATTCTCGCGCTCAACCCGCAGGCTTTCATGGGTGGGGATGCTTCGCGGCTGAAAGCCGATGTCGAACTGTTGCTGCCGGATGAGGCGCGGCCGTTCGCGCCGGCAGAGTCCCCGGCGCCTGTCGCTGACGCCTCTGCCGAGGCACCCGCCAGCGCACCGGCCGAAGTTGCCGCCGAGGCCGCAGCGCCTCTGGCCGAGCCTGCGCCGCAGGCCGTCGCAGCACCGACCGAGACGCAGGCCGTGGCGCAGTTGCAGCAGCGCCTGGACAGTGAGCTGCAGGCCAACCAGCAGCAGAATGCCGAGCTGATGGCGCAACTGCAGACCCTCAGTCAGCAGCTCAATACCTTGCAGCAGGCGGTCAGCCAGCGTGATCAGCAGATTGCCGAGCTGCAGCAGCGTCTGCAGCAGACCGCGCCTGCGGCAGCCGATGCTCCAGTTACCGAAACACCTGTTGCCGAATCACCGGCCCCAGTGGTCGCGCCGGCCAGCATCAGTGCCGAAACCCCGAGTACCTGGCACTGGTGGCTGGCTTCCAGCCTGTTGCTGGGAGCCCTGGTCACGGCGGGCTGGTTGCGCCGTGGCAAGCGGCAAAGTCATGCGGCTGCGCCCACTCCGACGCCGCGTGCGGTTGTTGTGCCTCCGCCGCAACAGCCGCCGCGCGCAGCACCGTTGCCACCGGTGCAGGCGCCGGCCGAGCAACTGGCTCCGGTTACTCCTGCGCGTAATAGTGATGCCCTGGCGGCGGCCAATGTGTATATCGCCTATGGCAATTTTGCCGAGGCCCGCGCCTGTCTGCGCCAGGCTCTGGAGCAGGAACCCGAGCGTCACGAGCTGCGTCTGCGCCTGCTGGAAGTTTTGGCGCAACTGGGTGACGAGGTGGGCTTCAAGCGCGAACTGGCTGTGCTGCAGAGCATTCCCGAGTGCGCCACGCCGCTGGCGCGTATCCGTGAGCAGTATGCCCAACAGTCAGGTGGCAAACCCGCCGAGGTGGTGCATGAGGCCGTGGCGCCGCTCAATGAAGCCAGTCCGCTCCTGGAAGATGACTTCAAGCTGAACCTGGAAGACCTGCCGCTGGATGCCGACTGGGACCAGATCGAACCGTTCCAGACCGTGCGCCCGGTGAGCAAGGGCGTGGAGGAGGAAAGCCTGATCGGCAGCAACCTCAGCGAGTTGCCGGAGGTGTTCGAGATGGGCCAC
>CALMID010000242.1 GCA_937863915.1 uncultured Pseudomonas sp. | reverse complement strand
GCCATCAGCTGATCGATTTGCGGTTGCAGCTGGCGCAGCTCGGATTCGTCGAGATTGGTCGACAGCGCGTCGCCCAGGGCTTCGGCAATCTTGCGGGCGCGCACGTCGCGGCGCATGACGAACTGCATGCGCTTGGCGCTGTCCTGGGTAATGACCTGCTGGCTGTTGTTGGCCGGCTGCTCCAGGTACAGCGCGCCGATATACACCGGCACCATGCCGAAGAAGTAGCGGGTGGCGGCGCCATTGAGCTGCAGGGCGGGCAGTTCGTGTTCGGCGCCGAGGCGTTCGGCAATCTCGATCTGGTCGATGCTGCGAGCCTGGGCGAGGAACGGCAGCAGGCTGAGCAGGCAGAGGGTAAGCAGGCGCATGGGTGAGGCTCCATTATTCTTGTTGGAGCACGCAGCCTCGCTGCAGGAGTGGGCTCTGTCAGCTCACCCAAAGTGCGGTGTGATCACTCGCTCATCTCGTAGGCGTAGATCTTCTCGGCGGCCATGCGATAGCCCGCCTCGGCCAGCTCGCTGCTGGCCGCTTCGACCTTGAGCGGCCCTTCGATCCAGAACGGCTGATAGAGATCATCCAGTTGCACGCCCAGCTCCGAGGTGACGTAGACGATCTGGTTCGAGGGGGGCGGCGGCACATGGATGCAGGCGCCGTAGTAGGGCACCAGGAGGAACTCGATGACGCGGTTCTCGTCGCTGACATTCAGCGGCACGATGTAGCCCGGCAGCTTCACCTGCTGGCCGTCCAGTGCCTTGACCACCGGCGCGGCCGGCGATTGCTGAGCCATTGCTGGGCCGCTTTCATTGGCCAGCGCGTCGGCCAGTTGCGACAGATCATGCATCGGCGCCTGGGGGGCTTCGGCGGTCGGCGGTGCATCTGCCGGAACCATCTCCACCCAGGTCAGTTCGCGTACTTCGGCCGCACTCAGCGGCAGACTCAGGCTCAACAGCACAGCAAAGAGAAAACGTGGCATGACCACCTCAGAGTCGGATCGACAATCCGTCACTGAGCGATTGCCGGTAGGCGCGCAGTGCCGGGATCACGCCCATCAACAGGGCGGCGGCCAGAATAGCGCCGAGCAGCTGCCACTCATAGAGGCTGGGGGCGGCCAGTGGCAGATCGAGGCCATATTGCGTGCGCAGCCAGCCGCGGCTGGCGGCAATGCCTATATACAGAAGGGCCAGACCGAGCCCGACGCCGGCAGCCGCGAGGCTGAAGGCTTCCAGTACCAGCAGGCTGCCAATGTGCCAGGGGCGGGCGCCGACCGAACGCAGGATGGCCATTTCCCGCCGCCGTTCATTGAGGCTGGTGAGGATGGCGGTGAGCATGCCGATCAGCCCGGTCAGCACCACGAACAGCGACACCACGAACAGGGCTTTTTCGGCCGTGCCCATCAGATTCCACAGCTCCTGCAGGGCCACGCCGGGGAGGATGGCCAGCAAGGGTTCACCACGGAATTCGTTGATTTCGCGCTGCAGGCTGAAGGTCGCGATCTTGCTGTTCAGGCCCAGCAACATGGCGGTAATCGCCTTGGGCTGCAGGCCCAGTTCGCGGGCCTGTTCGGCGCTCAGCCTGGCGGCACCGCGGGCGGGCATGCCGTTCTGCCAATCGACGTGCAGGGCCTCCATGCCGGCCAGGGAAATGTGCAGCGTGCGGTCCACAGGCGTGCCGGTGCGGGCGAGAATGCCGACCACGGTGAAAGGCTTGTCGTCATGTTTGACCAGGCTGACCGTGCTCACGCCATGGGCCAGGACAATCTGCTGACCGATCTTGTAATCGAGTGCATCGGCCACTTCGGCGCCCAGCACCACCTCGAACAGGTCATCGAATGGCTGGCCTTCCGTGAACTGCAGCGCCTGGTTGCGCCCGTACTGGTAATGCTCGAAGTAGGCGGCGCTGGTGCCCAGTACCCGGTAACCGCGATGCGAGTCGCCCAGCGACAGCGGGATGGCCCACTTCACCCGGGGGGGGCCGGCGAAATGTTCGAAGCTGTCCCAGCGGATGTTGTTGGTGGCATTGCCGATGCGGAACACCGA
>CALMID010000241.1 GCA_937863915.1 uncultured Pseudomonas sp. | reverse complement strand
CTTGATGCGCATCCGTCGCCTGTGCAAAATGCCGCCCCCGCCCTGATGCATGACCTGCATCCCGCGGTTTTTGTGCTGATCAGCCGCCCGGCCTGCCAACGTAGTGGGTCGGTTCATCAATGAGATCACACGCAGGAGATTAGAAGTGCACATCGGTGTTCCTCTCGAAACCCACGCTGGTGAAACGCGCGTCGCCGCGACGCCGGAAACCATCAAGAAGCTGATCGCCCAAGGCCATCAGGTGACTGTGCAGAGCGGTGCCGGCGTGAAAGCCAGCCTGCCCGACCACGTTTACGAAGTCGTCGGCGCCAATATTGGCGATGCCGCCACCGTGTTTGGTGCCGATCTGGTGCTGAAAGTCGTGGCTCCTGATGACGCCGAGCTGGCGCTGATGAAGTCCGGCGCGGTACTGGTTGGCATGCTCAACCCGTTCTGCAACGAGACCATCGCGCGCATGGCTGCCCGTGGCATTACCGCCTTCGCCCTGGAGGCCGCGCCGCGTACCTCCCGCGCGCAGAGCCTGGACGTGCTGAGCTCGCAGGCCAACATCGCCGGCTACAAGGCCGTGATGCTGGGTGCCAACCACTACCCGCGCTTCATGCCGATGTTGATGACTGCGGCCGGTACCGTGAAGGCCGCTCGCGTGCTGATCCTCGGTGCCGGTGTCGCCGGTCTGCAGGCCATCGCCACCGCCAAGCGTCTGGGTGCGGTGATCGAGGCCTCCGACGTGCGTCCTGCCGTTAAGGAACAGATCGAGTCGCTCGGCGCCAAGTTCGTCGATGTGCCGTTCGAGACCGACGAAGAGCGCGAATGCGCCCAGGGCGTTGGCGGCTATGCCCGTCCGATGCCGGCGTCGTGGATGCAGCGTCAGGCCGGTGCCGTGCACGAGCGCGCCAAGCAGGCCGACATCGTCATCACCACCGCGCTGATTCCGGGCCGCAAGGCGCCGACCCTGCTGCACGAAGCGACCGTGGAAGAGATGAAGCCGGGCTCGGTGGTCATCGACCTCGCCGCTGCTCAGGGCGGCAACTGCCCGCTGACCGAAGTCGATCAGGTCGTCGTCAAGCACGGCGTCACCATCGTCGGCTACAGCAACCTGGCGGCCATGGTGCCGGCGGATGCTTCGGCGCTGTACGCGCGCAACCTGCTGGACTTCCTCAAGCTCGTCATCGACAAGGAAGGCCATTTCCACCTCAACCTGGAAGACGACATCGTCGCCGCGTGCCTGATGTGCCGCGATGGCAACGTCGTGCGCACCAACGGCTAAGGAGTAGAGACATGGAACTGATTTCCCCCAGCATCTACAACCTGATCATCTTCGTGCTGGCCATCTACGTGGGTTACCACGTGGTGTGGAACGTCACCCCGGCCCTGCACACCCCGCTGATGGCCGTGACCAACGCCATCTCGGCGATCGTCATCGTCGGCGCCATGCTGGCCGCCGCCCTGACCGAAACCGTACTGGGCAAGTCCATGGGCACCCTGGCAGTGGCTCTGGCCGCCGTTAACGTGTTCGGTGGCTTCCTGGTAACTCGCCGCATGCTGGAAATGTTCAAGAAGAAGGCGCCCAAAGCGCCGGCGGAGAAGCACTGACCATGAGCATGAATCTGATCACTCTTCTTTACCTGGTCGCCTCGATCTGCTTCATCCAGGCGCTCAAGGGCCTGTCGCACCCGACTTCGTCGCGCCAGGGCAACCTGTTCGGCATGATCGGTATGGCCATCGCCGTGGTCACCACCGTGTTCCTGGTGTTCAAGCTGGGTGCCGAAATGTCCGAAGGCGGCGCGGCCAAGGGTCTGGGCTTCGTGCTGGTCGGCCTGCTGGTCGGCGGTACTGCCGGTACCATCATGGCCAAGCGCGTCGAGATGACCAAGATGCCGGAACTGGTCGCCTTCATGCACAGCATGATCGGTCTGGCCGCCGTGTTCATCGCCATCGCCGCCGTGGTTGAGCCGCAGTCGCTGGGTATCGTCGCTCACCTGGGCGATGCGATTCCGGCCGGTAACCGTCTGGAGCTGTTCCTCGGCGCGGCCATCGGTGCCATCACCTTCTCCGGTTCGGTGATCGCCTTCGGCAAGCTGTCGGGCAAGTACAAGTTCCGTCTGTTCCAGGGTGCTCCGGTGCAGTTCAAGGGCCAGCACCTGGTCAACCTGGTGATCGGTCTGACCATCATCGGCCTGGGCCTGGTGTACATGTTCACCGGCAACCTGCAGGCGTTCGCGGTGATGCTGGCCCTGGCCTTCATCATCGGCGTGCTGATCATCATCCCGATCGGCGGTGCCGACATGCCGGTCGTGGTGTCGATGCTGAACTCCTACTCGGGCTGGGCGGCTGCCGGTATCGGTTTCTCGCTGAACAACTCGATGCTGATCGTCGCCGGTTCGCTGGTGGGCTCAAGCGGTGCCATCCTCTCGTACATCATGTGCAAGGCGATGAACCGTTCGTTCTTCAACGTGATCCTCGGTGGTTTCGGTGGCGCGGCTGAAGCGGCTGGTCCTGCCGGTGCTCAGGAAGCCCGTCCGGTGAAGTCCGGCTCGTCCGACGACGCCGCCTTCCTGCTGACCAACGCCGACACCGTGATCATCGTTCCGGGCTACGGCCTGGCGGTAGCCCGTGCTCAGCACGCGCTGATGGAGCTGGCCGAGAAGCTGACCCATCGCGGCGTGACCGTGAAGTACGCGATCCACCCGGTAGCCGGTCGTATGCCTGGCCACATGAACGTTCTGCTGGCCGAGGCCGAAGTGCCTTACGAGCAGGTGTTCGAGATGGAAGACATCAACTCCGAGTTCGGCCAGGCCGACGTGGTGCTGGTGCTGGGCGCCAACGACGTGGTCAACCCGGCCGCGAAGAACGATCCGAAGTCGCCGATCGCCGGCATGCCGATCCTCGAGGCCTACAAAGCCAAGACCGTGATCGTCAACAAGCGCTCGATGGCCAGCGGTTACGCCGGCCTGGACAACGAACTGTTCTACCTGGACAAGACCATGATGGTCTTCGGCGACGCCAAGAAAGTCATCGAAGACATGGTCAAGGCGGTCGATTAAGACCTCTTGCTCCAGCAACAAAAAACCCGGCCTAGTGCCGGGTTTTTGTTGGTTCGACGCTTAGTGCTGCGCCTGATTGGCAACCTCACGATATAGATGGGCCATCTGCTGCCCCATGCGTTCGGAACTGAACAGGCTTTCATAGCGAGACATTGCCTGTTGTCCCATGCGAGCACAAAGCTCCGCGTCGCCCCACAACTGATCCATGGCCGCTCGGAAGGCATGCGGTGCGCTGGGCGGCACAACCAGACCGGTCTCATTGTGAATATTGATATAGCTGGTGCCTGTGCCGATCTCGCTGGAGATCATCGGCTTGCCAAACATGGCTCCCTCCAGCAGCGAGATGCCAAAGGCTTCCGAGCGAAGGTGTGAGGGGAAGACAATGGCCGTGCACAGCTGCAGCAGTGCCACCTTGTCTTCGTCATCCAGGCGGCCGAGGAACTGAACGTTGCGTAGTTCCAGGCTTTCGGCCTGAGTTTTGAGCTCGGCTTCCAGTGGCCCGGCGCCGACGATAATGATCGGATAATCAGTGCCTTGTGCCGCTTCCAGCAGAATGTGCAGGCCCTTGTAGTAGCGCATCACGCCGACAAACAGAAAAAAGCGTTCGCCGCAGCGCTTCCGCCAGTGTTGCAGGCGTTGCTCGCTCGATGGCGGATAGCTTTTTTTATCTAGCCCGTAGGGAATCACTACTGTCTTGTGCCGGTAGTGATGCAGTACCTTGCTGGTCGCCATGTAGTTCGGCGAGTCAGCGACAATGAGGTCGCCGCGTTTGAGAAAGCGATGCATCAGCGGGCTGTACAGGAGCATCAGCTATTTATGGCGAACGATATCGGAGT
>CALMID010000240.1 GCA_937863915.1 uncultured Pseudomonas sp. | reverse complement strand
GCGCCAGGAAGATGGCGCAGCCGAAGATCCAGACCAGCTCGCGCGGCTTGCGGTACGAGCCGTAGAGCAGGCCGCGGAACATGTGCAGGTAGACCACCGCGAAGAACGCGGAGGCGCCCGTGGAGTGCATGTAGCGGATGATCCAGCCGTACTCCACGTCGCGCATGATGTATTCGACGGAAGCGAAGGCTTCCTCGGCGGACGGGGTGAAGCTCATGGTCAGCCAGACACCGGTCAGGATCTGGTTAACCAGAACCAACAGGGCCAGCGAGCCAAAGAAGTAGAAGAAGTTGAAGTTCTTCGGGGCGTAGTACTTGCTCAGATGGTCTTCCCACATCTTTGTCGCGGGGAAGCGCGCATCAACCCAAGCCATGAACTTTTCCATCAGGCTTTCTCCTGGTCCACGCCGATGATCAGCACATCATCGGACTCGTAGGTGTGCGGTGGCACCGGCAGGTTCAGCGGAGCCGGCTGAGCCTTGTAGACGCGACCAGCGAGGTCGTACTTGGAGCCATGGCACGGGCAGAAGTAACCACCCACCCAGTCGGCACCCAGGTCGGCAGGCGCCACTTCCGGACGGAAGGATGGCGAGCAGCCAAGGTGAGTACACAGACCGACCAGAACCAGAATCTCCGGCTTGATCGCGCGATTGGTCTTGTCCACGTACTCCGGCTGCACGGAAGCGGCCGACTGCGGATCCGCAACGGTACCTTCCAGCTTCGCCAGATTGCTCAGAATCTCCTCGGTGCGGCGCACGATGAATACCGGCTGACCACGCCATTCAGCAACAATCTGCTGACCGGCTTCGATCTTGCCAATATTCACTTTCACCGGTGCACCGGCCGCTTTGGCCTTCGCACTGGGGAACCATGACCCCACGAACGGGACCGCAGCACCTACCGCTCCCGCAGCACCCACCACAGAGGTGGCCGCTACCAGGAAGCGACGCCGGCCTGCATTCACGCCGTCATTGCTCATTCAGTCGTCTCCCATCAGCTTTGTGGCCTGTTGTTCAGGCCTCTACTAAGTAAAAATCGGGCCGCACAAAATTTGCCGAATGGTAAAGAAAAGCCCCATTTCTGACAAGGCAATAAGCGGACACAAATTCGCTAAAACCCTTGCAGCGCGGGACTTTCCGCTGCGCGACAAGTTGTCGCACAACCACTCCAGGCATAAAAAAACGCCCAGCATCCTTTCGGATACCGGGCGTCTTTTGTAGAGCGTAGCGTATTAACGCTTGGAGTACTGCGGACGCTTACGCGCTTTACGCAGACCCACTTTCTTACGCTCCACTTCACGGGCGTCACGAGTGACGTAGCCCGCTTTGCGCAGAGCCGGACGCAGACTTTCGTCGTAGTCCATCAGAGCGCGAGTGATACCGTGACGAATAGCGCCAGCCTGGCCGCTAACACCACCACCAACTACGGTCACGTACACGTCGAACTTCTCGACGTTACCGGTCAGTTCCAGCGGCTGACGAACCACCATGCGGGCGGTTTCGCGACCGAAGAACTGGTCCAGAGTGCGGTTGTTGATGGAGATTTTGCCAGTGCCCTGACGCAGGAAGACGCGGGCGGTAGCGGTCTTGCGACGGCCAGTGCCGTAGTTTTGAGTCGCCGACATAATTAACTATCCCGTTAGATCTTCAGTTCTTGCGGCTGCTGAGCGGTGTGCGGGTGAACAGCACCCTTGTACACCTTCAGCTTGCGGTACATGTCACGACCCAGCGGACCTTTCGGCAGCATGCCTTTAACGGCGGTCTCAATGACACGCTCCGGCGCGCGCTGGATCAGCTTCTCGAAGCTGATGGACTTGATGCCGCCCGGGAAGCCGGAGTGGCTGTAGTACATCTTGTCGGAGGTCTTGGCGCCAGTGACGCGTACCTGCTCGCAGTTGATCACGACGATGTAGTCGCCGGTATCTACGTGAGGAGTGTACTCAGGCTTGTGCTTGCCGCGCAGGCGGGTAGCAATTTCAGTTGCCAGACGACCCAGGGTCTGACCTGCAGCGTCGACGACATACCAGTCGCGCTTAACAGTTTCCGGTTTTGCAGTGAAAGTTTTCATTCTTCGTAGCCTCAGGGGCCGCCCTGAAAATAAGACGGCGAATCATACTGGACAGTACTTGCCCTTGCAAGACAAAGGCAGCCGAAAACAGACACTACTCGGGGGCTCGGGTCAGCGCGTCCGCTACGGCGGGGGTTCGACAGGTTAGGCATTCCCATCGAGGGTTCTTTCCGTTCGAGCTAGGCATCCTCGTCGGGAAAGACGCGGCATTATGCCGATTGGCAGAAATTATTCAACCGCAATCTGTGCGAGCAGGCATTTAACCCGCTCGCACAGGCTCGCCTTACAACGAGCGGGCGATGATTTCCTTCATGATTTCGTTGGTGCCGGCATAGATGCGCTGCACCCGCGCATCGGCCCAGGCCCGCGCCACCGGGTACTCCCACATGTAGCCGTAGCCGCCATGCAGCTGCACGCACTCATCGAGCACCTTGCACTGCAGGTCGGTGCCCCAGTACTTGAGCATGGCCGCCGTCGGCACATCCAGTTTCTTGTTCAGGTGCAGCTCCAGACAACGATCGACGAATACCCGACCGATCTGGATCTCGGTGGCCATTTCGGCCAGCTTGAAGCGGGTATTCTGGAAATCCGCCACCGACTTGCCAAAAGCCTTGCGCTCACGGGTGTAGTCCAGGGTCCATTTCAGCGCCGCCTCGGCATTGGCCAGCGCGCCGATACCCACGGTCAGGCGCTCCTGCGGCAGCTCCTGCATCAGGTAGGCGAAGCCCATGCCGGGCTGCCCCAGCAGGTTTTCCTTGGGTACCCGCACATCCTGGAAGAACAGCTCGGAGGTGTCCTGCGCCTTCATGCCGACCTTTTCCAGGCGCTTGCCCTTGGAGAAGCCCGGCGTGCCGGCCTCGACCAGGAACAGGCTAGTGCCCTTGGCGCCGGCCTTGGGATCGGTCTTGGCCACCACGATCACCAGATCGGCCAGCCAGCCGTTGGTGATAAAGGTCTTCGAGCCATTGATCACGTACTCATCACCATCCAGCACGGCCGTGGTTTTCACGCCCTGCAGGTCGGAGCCGGCACCCGGCTCGGTCATGGCGATGGCCGTGACCATCTCGCCGGAAACCAGCTTGGGCAGGTACTTATGCTTCTGCGCCTCAGAACCGTAATGAAGGATGTAGGGAGCAACGATGTCCGAATGCAGGGAGAAACCGATACCGGTCAGGCCCAGGCGACCAATCTCCTCGATGACTACGGCGCTGTAGAGGAAATCGGCCCCCATACCGCCGTACTCCTCGGGAATATTCGAGCAGAGCATGCCCGCCTCACCTGCCTTGTTCCACAGCGCCCGGTCGATATGCCCGTCCTTTTCCCATTGGTGATGGAAA
>CALMID010000239.1 GCA_937863915.1 uncultured Pseudomonas sp. | reverse complement strand
TAGAAAATCTCGTAGAAGTCGCCCATGCGGTAGAACATCAGCTGATCCGGGTGCTGATTCTTCAGCTTCCAGTACTGCTGCATCATGGGCGTATGGGCGGAGAGGTCACTCATGGTTCTGGCTGTCCGGCTTAAATCAAAAAGGCGCCTAGTGTACGGTATCGCCCACGCCGCCTTAACCCCGGAGAGCATATGGATCAGATCAGCCATCTGGCCGCCCAACTGGGCGCACAACTGCAGGCCTGTTCGGCTCAGGTCAGCACCGCCGAATCCTGCACCGGGGGGGGGATCGCCGAGGCCATTACCCGGGTTGCCGGCAGCTCGGCCTGGTTCGAGGCGGGCTATGTCACCTATTCCAATCGGCAGAAAACCGCTCAGCTGGGCGTGCCTGCCGATTTGTTCGAGCGCGTCGGAGCGGTCAGCCAGGAGGTGGTCGAGGCCATGGTGCGCGGTGCCCGGCAACACAGCGGGGCGCGCTTTGCCGTGGCGGTCAGTGGTGTGGCCGGCCCCGCTGGCGGCTCGCCGGGCAAACCGGTGGGCACCGTCTGGCTGGCCTGGGGGGATGGCGAACAGTGCTACAGCCAGTGTTACCAGTTCGGCGGTGATCGCCTGGCGGTACGCAAACAGAGCGTGATCATGGCCCTGAGAGGCCTGCTCCGACTGGCGGCAGGAGAAAATCCGCTGCAGGGGTAGGCGACCGACTTGCCATATGGAATACTACTGTCTACATATACAGTTATTGGCGGCCGTGAACGCCGAATTGAACACGAGAGGATGCAATGGACGACAACAAGAAGCGCGCACTGGCGGCAGCCCTGGGTCAGATCGAGAAGCAGTTTGGCAAAGGCGCGGTCATGCGCATGGGCGACCATGAGCGTCAGGCCATTCCGTCCATCTCCACCGGTTCCCTTGGGCTGGATATCGCCCTCGGCATTGGCGGCCTGCCCAAGGGCCGTATCGTTGAAATCTACGGTCCGGAATCCTCGGGTAAAACCACGCTGACTCTGTCGGTGATTGCCGAAGCGCAGAAGATGGGTGCCACCTGTGCCTTCGTCGACGCCGAACACGCCCTGGACCCGGACTATGCCGGCAAGCTCGGCGTCAATGTGGATGACCTGCTGGTCTCGCAGCCGGACACCGGCGAACAGGCCCTGGAAATCACCGACATGCTGGTGCGTTCCAACGCGGTCGACGTGATCATCGTCGACTCCGTGGCCGCACTGGTGCCCAAGGCGGAAATCGAAGGCGAGATGGGCGACACCCATGTCGGTCTTCAGGCGCGCCTGATGAGCCAGGCCCTGCGCAAGATCACCGGCAACATCAAGAACGCCAACTGCCTGGTGATCTTCATCAACCAGATCCGCATGAAGATCGGCGTGATGTTCGGCAACCCGGAAACCACCACTGGCGGTAACGCCCTCAAGTTCTACGCCTCGGTACGCCTGGACATCCGCCGCACCGGCGCGGTGAAGGACGGCGAGGAAGTGGTGGGCAGCGAGACCCGCGTCAAGGTGGTGAAGAACAAGGTGGCGCCGCCGTTCCGTCAGGCCGAGTTCCAGATCATGTACGGTAAGGGCATCTACCGTACCGGCGAGATCATCGATCTCGGCGTTCAGCTCGGCCTGGTGGAGAAGTCCGGTGCCTGGTACAGCTACCAGGGCAACAAGATCGGTCAGGGCAAGGCCAATGCCGCCAAGTACCTGGAAGACAATCCGGAAGTCGGCAGCGCCATCGAGAAGATCATCCGCGAGAAACTGCTGGTGCAGAGCGGACCGGTCAAGGCCGATGCCGAAGTGGCCGAGATCGACGCCGACTTCTGAGGCGTCGCTGATGCCCGCTTTGCTGGATAGCCCGGCGGCAGTACGCCGGGCCGCCATGGACCTGCTCGCGCGACGTGAGCATGGTCGGGTGGAGCTGGAGCG
>CALMID010000238.1 GCA_937863915.1 uncultured Pseudomonas sp. | reverse complement strand
GTGGCGAGGAATACAAGCTGCGTCTGATCGACGACATGCCGAATGAGCAGGCCATGGGTCTGTACTTCCATGAAGAATACGTCGACATGTGCCGTGGCCCGCACGTGCCAAATACCCGTTTCCTCAAGTCCTTCAAGCTGACCAAGATTTCCGGCGCCTACTGGCGCGGCGACTCGAAGAACGAGCAGCTGCAGCGTGTGTATGGCACGGCCTGGGCGGACAAGAAGCAGCTGGCGGCCTATATCCAGCGTATCGAGGAAGCCGAGAAGCGCGATCATCGTCGTATCGGCAAGCAGCTGGATCTGTTCCACCTGCAGGAAGAAGCGCCGGGCATGGTGTTCTGGCACCCCAATGGCTGGACTGTTTACCAGGTGCTGGAGCAGTACATGCGCCAGGTGCAGCGCGAGCATGGCTACGTTGAGGTGCGCACCCCGCAGGTGGTTGACCGCATTCTCTGGGAGCGTTCGGGGCACTGGTCCAACTATGCCGAGAACATGTTCACCACCAACTCGGAGAACCGCGACTATGCGGTGAAGCCGATGAACTGTCCGTGCCATGTGCAGATCTTCAATCAGGGTCTGAAGTCCTACCGCGACCTGCCGCTGCGCCTGGCCGAGTTTGGTGCCTGTCACCGTAACGAGCCGTCCGGTGCTCTGCACGGCATCATGCGTGTGCGTGGCTTTACCCAGGATGACGCTCAT
This sequence comes from uncultured Pseudomonas sp., assembly GCA_937863915.1. Taxonomy (GTDB): domain Bacteria; phylum Pseudomonadota; class Gammaproteobacteria; order Pseudomonadales; family Pseudomonadaceae; genus Aquipseudomonas. The sequence goes on along the minus strand of CALMID010000238.1, from coordinate 2,801 downwards.
ATCTTCTGCACTGAAGATCAGGTGAAAAAAGAGGCGGCTGACTTTATCAAGCTGACCCTGCAGGTTTACTCGGATTTCGGCTTCTCCGATGTTTCCATGAAGCTGTCGACTCGTCCCGCCAAGCGCGTGGGTTCCGAGGAGTTGTGGGATCGCGCCGAGACTGCACTGGCCGATGCGCTCAATGAGTCCGGGCTTGAATGGGAATACCAGCCGGGTGAGGGTGCTTTCTACGGTCCGAAGATCGAGTTCACCCTGAAGGATTGCCTGGGTCGTAACTGGCAGTGCGGAACCCTGCAGTACGATCCGAACCTGCCTGAGCGTCTGGATGCCAGCTATATCGCGGAAGATAACAACCGCAAGCGCCCGGTGATGCTGCATCGCGCGATCCTGGGTTCCTTTGAACGCTTCATTGGCATGCTGATCGAACACTATGCGGGCGTCTTCCCGGCCTGGCTCTCGCCAACCCAGGCTGTGGTGATGAATATCACCGACAAGCAGGCTGATTTTGCCCAGGAAGTGGAGAAAACCCTCAATCAAAGCGGTTTTCGTGCCAAGTGCGACTTGAGAAACGAGAAGATCGGCTTTAAAATCCGTGAGCATACTTTGCTCAAGGTTCCCTATCTTCTGGTTATTGGGGATCGTGAGGTAGAAACACAGGCCGTAGCGGTCCGTACTCGTGAAGGTGTTGATCTTGGCTCCATGCCGGTCGCCCAGTTTGCTGAGTACCTGACCCAGGCGGTTTCCCGGCGTGGTCGCCAAGATTCGGAGTAAAGATTATTAAGCGTGAAATGAGACAGGATAAGCGGGCTGCTCCCAAGCCACCGATCAACGAGAACATCAGCGCTCGTGAGGTCCGTCTGATCGGTGCCGAAGGCGAGCAGATTGGTATCGTTTCGATTGAAGAAGCACTGCGTGTGGCCGAAGAGGCCAAGCTGGATCTAGTAGAGATCTCAGCTGATGCGGTGCCGCCAGTTTGCCGCATCATGGATTACGGCAAACACCTGTTCGAAAAGAAAAAGCAGGCTGCGATTGCCAAGAAGAATCAGCACCAGCAGCAGATTAAAGAAATCAAGTTTCGTCCAGGGACGGAAGAAGGGGATTACCAGGTAAAACTACGCAACCTGGTACGTTTCCTACAAGATGGGGACAAGGCCAAGGTATCCTTGCGATTCCGTGGTCGTGAGATGGCCCACCAGGAGCTGGGGATGGAACTGTTGAAGCGGGTCGAAGCCGACCTCGCCGAACTCGGTACCGTCGAACAGCATCCTAAGCTGGAAGGACGCCAGCTGATGATGGTCATCGCTCCCAAGAAGCGTAAATAACCTCCCGGGCACTGGCAGGCCTGATGGTTATCAGTTGTTAATGAATGCGGAGTACTAAACATGCCAAAAATGAAAACCAAAAGCGGTGCAGCCAAGCGTTTTCTGAAAACTGCTTCCGGCTACAAGCACAAACACGCTTTCAAGAGCCACATCCTGACCAAGATGTCTACCAAGCGTAAGCGTCAACTGCGCGGAAGCGAGCTGATGCATCCGTCGGACAAGGCAAAAGTCGAGCGCATGCTGCGCGTTCGTTAATCGGTCAAGATTTTAGAGGAAGTTACTCATGGCTCGTGTTAAGCGTGGCGTTATCGCTCGTGCTCGTCACAAAAAAATTCTGAAACTCGCTAAAGGCTACTACGGTGCACGCTCGCGCGTGTTCCGCGTTGCCAAGCAGGCGGTGATCAAGGCTGGCCAATACGCCTACCGTGACCGTCGTCAGCGGAAGCGTCAGTTCCGCGCTCTGTGGATCGCCCGTATCAACGCCGGTGCTCGTGTCAACGGTCTGTCCTACAGCCGTCTGATCGCTGGTCTGAAGAAAGCGACCATCGAGATCGATCGCAAGGTTCTGGCCGATCTGGCAGTGAACGAAAAAGCGGCGTTTGCTGCGATTGTCGAAAAGGCTAAAGCCGCTCTGGCTTGATCCCCCGACAATCACCGGGCTAGCCCGGTGCAAAACGTCACCGATAGGGGAAGAGCCTTGTGCTCTTCCCCTATTTCGTATCTGGAGTCCGTAGATGGAAAACCTGGATGCGCTGGTCTCGCAAGCGCTTGAGGCCGTGCAAAATACCGCAGACGTAAATGCCCTGGAGCAGCTTCGGGTTAACTACCTGGGCAAGAAGGGCGAACTGACCGTTCTCATGCAGACACTGGGCAAGCTGTCGGCTGAAGAGCGACCAAAGGCGGGCGCCCTGATCAATGCTGCCAAGAACCAGGTTCAGGACGCATTGAATACCCGCAAGGATTCCCTCGAGCAGGCTGCGCTGAGTGCCAAGCTGGCCGCCGAGAAGATCGACGTAACCCTGTCGGGTCGTGGTCAGGCCTCCGGTGGCCTGCACCCGGTTACCCGTACCCTGGAGCGCGTCGAGCAGTTCTTTACCCATATCGGCTACAACGTGGCCGAGGGTCCGGAAGTCGAAGACGACTACCACAACTTCGAGGCGCTCAACATTCCCGGCCACCACCCGGCGCGGGCGATGCATGACACCTTCTATTTCAATGCGAACATGCTGCTGCGCACTCACACCTCGCCGGTCCAGGTGCGCACCATGGAATCGCAACAGCCGCCGATCCGCATCGTCTGCCCGGGCCGTGTGTATCGTTGCGACTCCGATATCACCCACTCGCCGATGTTCCATCAGGTCGAAGGCCTGCTGATCGACGAGGGCATCAGTTTTGCCGACCTCAAGGGCACCATCGAGGAGTTCCTCCGGGTGTTCTTCGAGAAGCCGCTGGGTGTGCGTGTCCGTCCTTCTTTCTTCC
>CALMID010000237.1 GCA_937863915.1 uncultured Pseudomonas sp. | reverse complement strand
CCGGTGCTGTTCCAGCACGTGTTCTGGTTCTTCGGCCACCCCGAGGTGTACATCATGATCCTGCCGGCTTTCGGCGCCGTCAGCTCGATCATCCCGGCCTTCGCGCGCAAGCCGCTGTTCGGCTACACCTCGATGGTCTATGCGACCGCGTCGATCGCCTTCCTGTCGTTCATCGTCTGGGCCCACCACATGTTCACCGTGGGCATCCCGCTGACGGGCGAGCTGTTCTTCATGTACGCCACCATGCTGATCGCCGTGCCCACCGGGGTGAAGGTGTTCAACTGGGTGTCGACCATGTGGCAGGGCTCGATGACCTTCGAGGCGCCGATGCTGTTTGCCGTGGCCTTCGTCATCCTGTTCACCATCGGCGGCTTCTCCGGGCTGATGCTGGCCATTGCCCCGGCGGACTTCCAGTACCACGACACCTACTTCGTGGTGGCGCACTTCCACTACGTGCTGGTGCCGGGCGCGATCTTCGGCATCTTCGCCTCGGCCTACTACTGGCTGCCGAAGTGGACCGGGCACATGTACGACGAGACCCTGGCCAAGCTGCATTTCTGGATGAGCTTCATCGGTATGAACCTGGCGTTCTTCCCGATGCACTTCGTCGGCCTGGCCGGCATGCCGCGGCGCATTCCCGACTACAACCTGCAGTTCGCCGACTTCAACATGGTGTCGTCGATCGGCGCCTTCACCTTCGGGGCGACCCAGTTCCTCTTCCTGTTCATCGTCATCAAGTGCATCCGTGGCGGCAAGCCCGCCCCGGCCAAGCCCTGGGACGGGGCCGAAGGGCTGGAGTGGACGGTGCCTTCGCCGGCGCCCTACCACACCTTCAGCACACCGCCGGATGTGAAGTAGGGAGGCACGGCCATGGCCCAGGGCATGAGCACCCGCCAACTGATCCAGCGCCTGTTGCTGCTGGTGCTGGTGATGTTCGGCTTCGGCTTTGCCCTGGTGCCGATCTACGAGGTCATGTGCCAGGCCTTCGGCATCAACGGCAAGACCGCCGGCGCCTATCAGGGCCAGCAGTCGGTGGACGAGGCGCGCCAGGTGCGTGTGCAGTTCCTTGCCACCAATGCCGCCGATATGGTCTGGGAGTTTCAGCCACTGGCCGATGAGGTCGCGGTGCATCCGGGGGCGGTGAGCGAGATGCGTTTTGTCGCCTTCAACCCCACGGACAAGCCGATGACCGCCCAGGCCATTCCCAGCGTGGCGCCGTCCAAGGCCGCGGCCTTCTTCCACAAGACCGAATGTTTCTGCTTTACCCAGCAGGTGCTGCAGCCGGGCGAGCGCATCGAGATGCCGGTGCGTTTCATCGTCGACCGCGACCTGCCTGCGGATGTACGCCACCTGACGCTGGCCTACACCCTGTTCGATATCACTGCGCGGAAACCGCCTGTCCCCGTGGCAGGACGATAAGGAGAAGCATGCTATGTCGACTCACGAGCAGTACTACGTTCCCGCCCAGAGCAAGTGGCCGATCATCGCCACCCTGGGCCTGCTGTTTTCCGTCTACGGTCTGGGCACCTGGTTCAACGACCTCAAGGCCGACCGCGCCGAATCCAACGGTCCGCTGATCTTCTTCATCGGCGGTCTGTTCCTCGCCTACATGCTGTTCGGCTGGTTCGGCAACGTGATCCGCGAGAGCCGTGGCGGCCTGTACAGCGCGCAGATGGACCGCTCGTTCCGCTGGGGCATGAGCTGGTTCATCTTCTCCGAGGTGATGTTCTTCGCCGCCTTCTTCGGCGCCCTGTTTTACGTGCGCACCTTCGCCGGGCCGTGGCTCGGCGGCGAGGGCGCCAAGGGCATCGCCGAGATGCTCTGGCCGAACTTCGACTACACTTGGCCGCTGCTCAATACCCCGGACCCCAAGCTGTATCCGGCACCCAAGGGCATCATCGATCCGTGGCACCTGCCGCTGATCAACACCATCCTGCTGGTCACCTCCAGCTTCACCGTGACCTTCGCCCACCACGCGCTGAAGAAGAACCACCGCACGGCGCTCAAGGCCTGGCTGGCGCTGACCGTGCTGCTGGGCGTGGCCTTCCTGGTGCTGCAGGTCGAGGAGTATGTGCACGCCTACACCGAGCTGGGTCTGACCCTCGGCTCGGGCATCTATGGTGCGACCTTCTTCATGCTCACCGGCTTTCACGGTGCCCACGTGACGCTTGGCGCGATCATCCTCACGGTGATGCTGGTGCGCGTGCTCAAGGGGCATTTCACGGCGGATCAGCACTTCGGTTTCGAGGCGGCCAGCTGGTACTGGCACTTCGTCGATGTGGTCTGGCTGGGGCTGTTCGTCTTCGTCTATGTGATCTGAGCGAGGGCTTACCAGGTGGCGTGGCTGACCAGCTGGCCGCTGTAGAAACCCCAGGCGATCAGCGCCAGGGTGATGGCGGTCAGGCACACGCGAACGGTCAGGGCATTGACCAGCCGGGAGCCCTGGCCAGCATCGCGGACCAGAAACACCAGGCCACTGAACAGGCTGATCACGGTGGCCAGCAGCATCAGGACAATCGCCAGCTTGAGCATGGTGGTGACTCCGGGGGAAGGACATGCGGGTAAACGGCAGTATAGGCAGTGGCACGCAGCAGCCGGGGAGGCGGGCATGAACGGCTTTCGTCCCGGTCTGGCGCCGACCGTGCTGGTGTTGTTGATGCTGCCGCTGCTGATCGGCCTGGGTGTGTGGCAGCTGCAGCGCGCCGAGGAAAAGCGCCAGTTGCTCGCCGCAGAGGCGCTTCAGCGCGAGGCCCCGGCCCAGCCCCTGAGTCAGCTGGAAGAACTGGCCGATCCCGCGTTTCGCCAGGTGCGTCTGCATGGCCGTTTCGACGACCGGCATGCCCTGTTGCTGGACAGCCGCATCCGTCACGGCCAGGTGGGTGTCGAGCTGCTGCAACCCTTCTATGACCAGGCCAGCGGCCTGTGGCTGCTGGTCAACCGCGGCTGGCTGCCCTGGCCGGATCGCCGCCAGGCGGTGCAGTTCAGCACGCCCGATAGCGAGCTGGACCTGACCGCCTGGGTCTACCGCTCTCCGGGCGAGCCGCTGCAACTGGCGGCCACGCCCTCGCGCGACTGGCCCCGGCTGATCAACCGGGTCGAGGCTCGCGCCCTGTGGAGCGAACTGGGGCGCGCCGGCTGGCCCTATGAACTGCGTCTGAATCCCGGTCCGGCTGCTTACGCAGTGGACTGGCCCATCGTTGCCATGGGCCCGGAAAAACACCTCGGCTATGCCGTGCAGTGGTTTGCCCTGGGCCTGGCGCTCACCCTTCTCTATGGCTACCTCGGCTGGCGCCGAGCGCAGGAGCTTACCCATGTCGCACAGTCTGACGCTGTCTGAATCCTCCACGCCGCGGGTGGGCCGCGGGCGTGTGCAGTTGCTGCTGATTCTGGCGGTGGTGATCGGCCCGATGCTGCTGGCCTCGGCCATGTACCACTGGCGCTTCTGGGTGCCGGAGGGGCGCAGCTACCACGGTGAGCTGATCGGCGGCGCCCTCAGTCGTGCCGATCTGGGGCTGCCGGTGCTGGAGGAAAACCGCTGGCAACTGCTGGTCACGGCGCCTGGTGAGTGCGCGGCCGATTGTCAGCGGCTGGTCTACCTGGCGCGGCAGATTCATATCGGCCTGGGCCGTGAAGCGGCCCGGGGCGCTCATGCACTGGCGACCGTAAGCACCCCGGAGGATTTCGCCACCCAGCTGGCGCGGGAATACCCGCAACTGCAGCGCTTCACCTTGGATGCAGGCCGCTATCCGGCCGAGCGGGGCCAGGCGGCCCAGCTGTGGATCGTCGATCCCCACGGCAACCTGGTGCTGCGCTATGACGCCGATGCCAATGGCAAGCAGGTGCTTACCGACCTGCGCCTGCTGCTCAAACTCTCCAACATCGGCTGAGGAGTCCGTCATGGCCAAACCCGGTTTCCGCCTGGCGCTCTTTGCCACGTTGCTGGCGGTCGTGGTGGTGCTGCTGGGCGCCTACACCCGCCTGACCCACGCCGGCCTCGGTTGTCCGGACTGGCCGGGCTGCTACGGCTTTATCGGCGTGCCGATGAGCGAGCACAAACAGGCGCTGGCCGAGGTGCGTTTCCCCGAGGCGCCGGTGGAGGTGGAGAAGGGCTGGAACGAGATGGTTCATCGCTATTTTGCCGGCAGTCTCGGCCTGGTCATCCTCGCGCTGGCCGTGCAGGCGCTGCGCCGTCGGGGCGAGCCGGGGCAGCCGCTGAAACTGCCACTGCTGCTGCTCGGCGTGGTCATCGCCCAGGCGGCCTTCGGCATGTGGACGGTGACGCTCAAGCTGTGGCCGCAGGTGGTCACCGCGCACCTGCTGGGCGGCTTCACCACCCTTGCGCTGCTCTTTCTTCTCACCCTGCGCCTGTCCGGCGCGCTGCCGGTGCTGCCCGACATTCCCCGGCACCTGCGCGGACTGGCGGCGCTGGCGCTGGCTCTGGTGATCGGGCAGATCGCCCTGGGTGGCTGGGTCAGCTCCAACTACGCGGCGGTGGCCTGCGTCGATCTGCCCACCTGCCATGGCGAGTGGCTGCCGGCGATGGATTTTGCCAACGGCTTTCACCTCACCCAGCACATCGGCCCCAACTACCTCGGCGGTCAGCTCGACAGCGATGCTCGCACCGCGATTCATATGAGTCATCGCATCGGTGCCCTGCTGGTTACGCTGGTTCTGCTGGTGCTGGCCTGGCGCCTGTGGGCTGCCCGCCAGCGCCGACTGGGCGCTGTGCTGGTGCTGGCATTGGCTACCCAGGTCAGCCTGGGCATCAGCAATGTGCTGCTGCATCTGCCGCTGACCGTGGCGGTGGCGCACAACGGCGGCGGTGCCGCTCTGCTGCTGGTGCTGGTGCTGATCAATTACCGCCTGCGTGGCGTTGCCGCGGTCGCGAGCGCTGCTCGCGAATCCGCCGCCGTCCCGGTTGCCGCTGGCCTGGTCCAGGCCGGCAAATAATCACAAGGAGAGACCCACATGGCTACTCTGCTGCAAACCCGCCAGGAGCCCGCCAGCTGGCGCGATTATCTGGAACTGACCAAGCCGCGCGTGGTGCTGCTGATGCTGATCACCTCCCTGGTCGGCATGTTCCTCGCGACCCGCGCCGGGGTGCCCTGGACGGTGCTGCTGTTTGGCAACCTGGGCATCGGCCTGTGTGCCGGTGCGGCGGCAGCGGTCAACCATGTGGTGGACCGCCGCATCGACTCGATCATGGCGCGCACCTACAAGCGCCCGGTCACCGCCGGGCGGGTTTCGCCGGTTTCCGCCCTGCTCTTTGCGGCCGTGTTGGCGCTGCTCGGGCTGCTCCTGCTGCTGACCTTCACCAACGAGCTGGCTGCCTGGCTGACCCTGGCCTCGCTGCTGGGTTACGCGGTGCTCTACACCGGCTTTCTCAAG
>CALMID010000236.1 GCA_937863915.1 uncultured Pseudomonas sp. | reverse complement strand
GGCACTGATGTTCAACCCGAAGGATGTGGCGGAAAACCTGAAGAAGTCCGGTGCCTTTATCCCGGGTATTCGTCCGGGTGAGCAGTCGGCTCGCTATATCGATGGCGTACTGACCCGCTTGACCCTGTTCGGTGCTCTGTACATGACGGCTGTCTGCCTGCTGCCCCAGTTCCTGGTGGTGGCGGCCAATGTGCCGTTCTACCTTGGCGGGACCTCGTTGCTGATCGTGGTCGTGGTTGTGATGGACTTTATGGCCCAAGTACAATCGCACCTCGTTTCGCACCAGTACGAATCCCTGATGAAGAAAGCCAACCTGAAGGGCTATGGCGGCGGAATGCTCCGCTGATATAGCGTCCGTAAGGTTCTAGGAGTTACTGATGAAAGTTCGTGCATCGGTCAAGAAGCTGTGCCGCAACTGCAAGATCATTCGCCGCGAAGGTGTTGTTCGCGTGATCTGCAGCGCGGAGCCGCGTCACAAGCAGCGCCAAGGCTGAGTGTGATTCACGCGTAATGAGCCCGGCAGCTAGTGCGCTGCCGGGTTGATTCTTTGTTATTACAGCGCTAATATCTCGCGCCCTATTTCTTGGCTTCCAGGGCGTGGGTAGCTGTCAATTGGAGTTCCACTGAATGGCCCGTATTGCAGGCGTCAACATTCCGGATAACAAGCACACTGTTATCTCGCTGACCTACATCTATGGTGTCGGTCGCACAACCGCGCAAAAGATCTGCGCTGTTACCGGTGTAAACCCGGCAGCAAAAATCAAGGATCTGAGCGACGAGCAGATTGAACAGCTGCGTGGCGAAGTCGCAAAGCTCACCACTGAGGGTGACCTGCGCCGCGAAATCAACATGAACATCAAGCGTCTGATGGACCTGGGCTGCTACCGCGGTCTGCGTCATCGTCGTGGCTTGCCTGTTCGTGGTCAGCGTACCAAGACCAACGCGCGTACCCGTAAGGGCCCGCGTAAGCCGATCCGCAAGTAACATTGCGCCCGCGAATCGACAGGAAATAAGTCATGGCTAAGCCAGCTGCTCGTACTCGTAAGAAAGTCAAAAAGACAGTGGTGGATGGGATCGCCCATATCCACGCTTCTTTCAATAACACCATCGTGACCATCACTGACCGTCAAGGTAATGCTCTGTCCTGGGCAACCTCTGGTGGTTCGGGCTTCCGTGGTTCCCGTAAGAGCACCCCGTTCGCTGCCCAGGTGGCTGCTGAGCGTGCTGGTCAAGCGGCTCTGGAATACGGTTTGAAAAACCTCGACGTAAACGTCAAAGGCCCAGGCCCGGGTCGCGAATCCGCTGTGCGTGCACTGAACGCCTGCGGCTACAAGATCGCCAGCATCACCGACGTGACGCCAATCCCGCATAACGGGTGCCGTCCGCCGAAGAAGCGTCGCGTGTAATAGGAGACAGTGAAGAATGGCTCGTTACATTGGTCCCAAGTGCAAACTGTCTCGTCGTGAAGGCACCGATCTCTTCCTGAAGAGTGGTGCGCGCGCGCTCGAATCCAAGTGCAACATCGAATCCGCTCCTGGCCAGCATGGCGCCCGTCGTGGCCGTCTGTCCGACTACGGTCTGCAGCTGCGTGAGAAGCAGAAAGTTCGTCGTATCTACGGCGTACTCGAGCGTCAGTTCAGCAGCTACTACAAGGAAGCTGCCCGTCGTAAGGGCGCTACCGGCGAAAACCTGCTGCAACTCCTCGAGTGCCGTCTGGACAACGTCGTTTACCGTATGGGCTTCGGTGCTACCCGTTCTGAATCCCGTCAGCTGGTATCGCACAAGTCGATCACCGTTAACGGTAAGACCCTGAACATCCCGTCCTACCAGGTTCAGGCCGGTGACGTCGTGGCTGTTCGTGAAAAGTCGAAAAACCAGCTGCGTATCGCTCAAGCCCTGGAACTGGCCGCTCAGCGCGGTCGTCTCGAGTGGCTCGACGTCGATGCCGAGAAGAAGTCTGGCGTGTTCAAGAGCGTGCCGGCTCGCAGCGACCTGTCTGCCGACATCAACGAAAACCTGATTGTCGAGCTCTACTCCAAGTAAGAGTTAGAAAATAGGTGCTATCCATGCAGAGTTCGGTAAATGAGTTCCTGACCCCCCGCCACATTGATGTGCAGGTGGTCAGTCCGACCCGTGCCAAGATCACGCTCGAGCCTCTCGAGCGTGGTTTCGGCCATACCCTGGGCAACGCGCTGCGTCGCATCCTGTTGTCCTCCATGCCCGGCTGTGCAGTAGTCGAGGCCGAAATCGATGGCGTGCTCCATGAGTACAGCGCCATCGAGGGTGTGCAGGAAGATGTCATTGAAATCCTGCTGAACCTGAAAGGTCTGGCTATCAAGCTGCATGGCCGTGACGAGGTAACCCTGAACCTTTCCAAGAAAGGCGCAGGCGTGGTCACCGCCGCCGACATTCAGCTGGATCATGATGTTGAAATCGTCAACGGCGACCACGTGATTGCCAACCTGGCGGACAACGGTGTTCTGAACATGAAGCTCACTGTGGCTCGTGGTCGCGGCTATGAGCCGGCTGACGCGCGTCAGAGTGACGAAGATGAAAGCCGCAGCATTGGTCGTCTGCAGCTGGATTCTTCTTTCAGCCCGGTCCGTCGTGTCGCTTACGTGGTGGAAAACGCCCGCGTTGAGCAGCGCACCAACCTGGACAAGCTGGTTCTTGATCTGGAAACCAACGGTACCCTGGACCCTGAAGAGGCCATCCGTCGTGCCGCGACCATTCTGCAGCAGCAGCTGGCCGCGTTCGTCGATCTCAAAGGTGACAGTGAGCCGGTCGTGGTTGAGCAGGAAGATGAGATCGATCCGATCCTCCTGCGCCCGGTCGATGATCTTGAGCTGACCGTACGTTCGGCCAACTGCCTGAAGGCGGAGAACATTTACTACATCGGTGATCTGATTCAGCGCACCGAAGTAGAACTGTTGAAGACTCCGAACCTGGGCAAGAAGTCCCTGACTGAGATCAAGGATGTTCTGGCCTCCCGCGGTCTGTCCCTCGGCATGCGCCTCGACAACTGGCCGCCGGCAAGTCTGAAGAAAGACGACAAGGCCACGGCCTGATCGTCACGATCACCGAACTTGAAGTTTGGTAAGGAATTAAACCATGCGTCATCGTAAAAGTGGCCGTCACCTGAGCCGCACCAGCGCACACCGCAAGGCCATGTTCCAGAACATGGCGGTGTCTCTGTTCGAACATGAGCTGATCAAAACCACCCTTCCGAAAGCCAAGGAACTGCGCCGCGTTGCCGAGCCGCTGATCACCCTGGCCAAGGAAGACAGCGTTGCCAACCGTCGTCTGGCTTTCGACCGCACTCGCTCCAAAGAAGCGGTCGGCAAGCTGTTCAACGATCTGGGCAAGCGTTACGCCAACCGTCAAGGTGGCTATCTGCGTATTCTCAAGTGCGGCTTCCGCGCTGGTGACAACGCTCCGATGGCCTACGTTGAGCTGGTTGACCGTCCGGTCGCTGGTGTCGTAGAAGCCGCTGCCGAGTAATCGGTTGCGCAATAAAGAACCGGGCTTGCCCGGTTTTTTATTGCCTGTAGAAAAGTAGCCGGTATCGAGCGGCGGTGCTGTCGTTGGGCATTTCCGGGGATGTTCCCTTGGCTTCAACAGGCATCGTTGCGGCAGACCGTAGCTTGACCGAAGGCGTTGCTGGGGCCAGCATGTTTCCAGTTACCTGTCATAGCTCAAGGATATGCCCATGAAAGGCCATGCCGAGGTCATCGATTACCTGAAGCAATTGCTGAAGGGGGAGCTGGCGGCCCGTGACCAGTATTTCGTGCATTCGCGTTATTACGAGGACTGGGGTTTCAGCAAGCTGTATGAGCGTATCAACCATGAGATGGAGGAGGAGACGCAGCATGCCGATGCCCTGCTCAAGCGCATTCTGTTCCTTGAAGGAATGCCAGATATGGTGCCAACAGCGTTCACCTACGGTATGACTGTTCCTGAGATGCTCAAGCTGGATCTGGCGCTGGAGTATGAGGTGCGTGCAGCCCTGGCCAAGGGCATCGAGTTGTGCGAGCGCCACCAGGATTACACCTCGCGCGACATTCTCCTGGCTCAGCTCAAGGATACCGAGGAGGACCATGCCTACTGGCTGGAGATTCAGCTGGGCCTGATCGACAAGGTCGGCCTGGAAAACTATCTGCAATCGCAGATGTAAACCGCCCTTCATGAAAAAGCCCCGCAGATGCGGGGCTTTTTCATTGCTGCGCTTACGCCTTGTCGCGTTCCAGCAACGGTTTGAGGAAGTAACCGGTGTGCGACTGCGCCATTTCGGCGACCTCCTCCGGCGTGCCGGCGGCGATGATCATGCCGCCCTTGGAGCCACCCTCTGGGCCAAGATCGACGATCCAGTCGGCGGTCTTGATCACGTCCAAGTTGTGCTCGATCACCACCACAGTGTTGCCGTGATCGCGCAGCCGGTGCAGTACGTCCAGCAACTGCTGAATATCGGCAAAATGCAGGCCGGTGGTAGGCTCGTCGAGTATGTACAGGGTCTTTCCGGTGTCGCGCTTGGACAGCTCGCGCGACAGCTTGACCCGCTGCGCCTCGCCGCCCGACAGTGTGGTCGCGCTCTGGCCCAGCTTGATGTAGGAAAGGCCTACGTCGATCAGGGTCTGCAGCTTGCGCGCGATGGC
>CALMID010000235.1 GCA_937863915.1 uncultured Pseudomonas sp. | reverse complement strand
GCGCAGCGGCGCCAGCTCGCCGGCCACCTTGTCGAGCAGGCTGGTGAGGTCGACGCCCTGATAGTTCAGCGCCGGCGCACCCTGCTCCAGGCGCGCGTAGGTGAGCATCTCGTCGACCAGCTTGTCGAGTTCCTGAATGTCGCCGTCCATGCCGTCCATGTAGCGGCGGCGGGCCTTGTCGCTTTCCGCATCGGCGATCATTTCCAGGCCAAAGCGCAGGCGCGCCACCGGCGTGCGCAGTTCGTGGGACACGGCCCGCACCATCTCGCGCTGGATATTCAGCAGGCGCTGCAGCTGCTCGGCCATCTCGTTGAACACCGTGGCCAGGCGCCCCACCGCATCGCTGCCGCGCACCGGCACGCGGGCGCCGAGCTTGCCGCTGGCAATAAGCGTGGCCACATCCGACAGCGCCAGCAGGCGATGTTCCAGATTGCGCACCAGCAGATAAATGATCAGGCCGACCAGGCCCAGCCCCATCAGCGCGATCAGCGCCTGCAGCTCCGGCGGGTAGTCGTCCATCCGGTAGATCGGCCCCATCACCAGCACCCAGGGGCTGTCGAGCAGGCCGGAGACCAGACGGATACCGTCGCCGCCCTTGGTCAGCGCCATCACCGTGTCGCCTTCCTCGACCCGGCGGCGCTGGTCGTCGTCCAGATCCGCCTCATCGAGCTTGACCAGACGCAGATCGAAACCGAACTGCTTGTCGCGGTGGATGCGCGCCAGCCGCCCCGGCTGCTCGCCCGGTTCCAGCCGCTGCAGCTCGTCGATCAATAGATAGAGAGTGGCGCGCGCCAGCTGTTCGCTGACCTGCTCCACCTCGGTGGTCAGCAGCAGCGGCTCGTCCCGGCTGAGCATGCTGAAGACCTGCGCCGCATGCGGCCCGGTCTGCTCCACCAGCACCTGGCCGCTGCGCAGTCCGGCGATCTGCCCGGAGTCCAGCTTCAGGTCGGCCAGCGGGCGCAGGCTAAGGCTCACCCCCAGCAGACGACTCCACACCACCAGCGCGCGCCGACGCTCGACCTCGCTCATGGGCAGCAGGTTGTCGCTCATCAGGCGAAAGGTGCCGCGCGCCAGGTTCTCGCGGTATTCGTCGTTACGCACCTGATTGGTCACATGCACCGTGGCCACGCCCAGCACGCCGACCAGCACCAACGACAGCAGCAGGCCGCCGTAGATGCGCAGGAAGATGGAGTTCACGGCGCTATTCGCTGAAGGCTTCGCCGACGAACAGATAGCCCTTGCTGCGCACGGTCTTGATCAGCCGCGGGTGCATGGGGTCGTCGCCGATCTTCGGACGGATGCGCGAGATGCGCACATCGATGGAGCGGTCCTGGCCGTCGTACTCGATGCCGCGCAGCGCCGCAAAGATTTCCTCGCGCGAGAGAATGCGCCCGGCATTGGCCGCCAGCAGCCAGAGCAGATCGAACTCGGCGCTGGTCAGCTCGATCGCCGCGCCGGCCAGGAAGGCTTCGCGCCGCGCGCTGTCGACCAGCAGCGGGCCGAACTGCAGACGGCGCACCTCGCCCGCCGGCAGCGCCTCCGCCTCGCCCGACTCGCTGCGCCGCAGCAGCGCGCGGATGCGCGCCAGCAGCACGCGCGGGCGCACCGGCTTACACACATAGTCATCGGCACCCATTTCCAGGCCGAGCACCTGATCCATGTCGTCCGAGCGCGCAGTGAGCATGAGGATTGGCCCGTCGTAGCGCGGGCGCAGCTGCCGGCAGATGGACAGGCCATCCTCGCCCGGCAGCATCAGGTCGAGCACCACCAGATCCGGCTTGTCGGCGAGGATGCGGGCCACCGCGCGGGCGCCGTCGGACTCGATGGCGACCTTCAGGCCATTGCTCTCCAGGTACTCCTGGGTCAACTCGGCCAGACGCTGATCGTCCTCGACAATAAGGACCTGCCAGACTGCTTGCTCCACCTTCCACCACCCTCGTGACTGCCAAACGCGCGGCATTGTAGCAACGCAGCCGCCAGCCCGGCAGTGATTGCCGACAGCGGCGCCATGGCCCTGAAAAGCACCGGGCCGCCGCCGCTGCCCGCCAAACCGAAAACACTAGATATTGTGGTAGCCTTCACAGAAGCAGCGCCTGCAAAGCGACCGTGAAGTCAGCCGTCCGGCACCGACGAACGGTGTACCCCAGGCCACCTGCGGCTCCGCGCCATGCCCCGCCAGTCACCCACAATTCGCCCACAATTTATCCACAGGTTGTTCACTCCTGCCCGCCTTGCATTAGCGCAGACAGCGCATTATCTTGTAGCCACGAAACGCCAAACCCCTACATATTGGGTTTAGGCCAGACCACCGGACACAACCAGAACGAAATGCCAAGGCCCTTTCAGTGGCCGTCCGCCGGTGCGTCACACCGCTCTTTAAACCCCCGCCAGGCGCCTTGCGTCTGGTCCGGCCCGCCACTTCTGATGTGTGTGCGGTGCTCCGGTAGTGATAGGCGAGCCTTACATCGCCACCACTAGGGATAGTGGTTACGCGCAGTCTGCGTAACCCGCTGACTTTTGAGCCAGGGAGGCGCTTGAGTCGTTCCCTCCTGCCTTACAAAGTCTGCTGTTCGTCGGCATTTGTGCCGCACGGGCCGCATTGCAATGGAATGGGAAGCAAGGCAAGGCGGGCACGCCAAGTGTCCACACCAACAAATAGAGAACATGGAGACACCCATGCATACCGAGAGCAACGTCGAGAACCAGCAGGCCACTGTGCGGCCGAGCGCCGAATCCACCCAGGATCTGGCCGCTACCGCCCCTGGCCAGCTGCGCGTGATCAAGCGCAACGGCACTGTCGTTCCCTACACCGACGACAAGATCACCGTGGCCATCACCAAGGCGTTCCTCGCCGTTGAAGGCGGCACCGCTGCCGCTTCCTCGCGTATCCATGACACCGTGGCGCGCCTGACCGAACAGGTGACCGCCACCTTCAAGCGCCGCATGCCGTCCGGTGGCACCATCCACATCGAGGAAATCCAGGACCAGGTCGAACTGGCCCTGATGCGTGCCGGCGAGCAGAAAGTTGCCCGCGACTACGTGATCTACCGCGAGTCCCGTGCCCAGGCGCGCAAGAAAGGCGCCGCCGATGTGGCCCAGCCGCACCCGAGCATCCGCATCACCGCTGCCGACGGCAGCCTGGTCGCCCTCGACATGGGCCGCCTGCAGACCATCATCCGCGAAGCCTGCGAAGGCCTGGCCGAAGTCGATGGCTCGCTGATCGAAAGTGAGACCCTGAAGAACCTGTACGACGGCGTCGCCGAGAAGGACGTCAACACCGCCCTGGTGATGACCGCCCGTACCCTGGTCGAGCGCGAGCCGAACTACTCCTACGTCACCGCGCGCCTGCTGATGGACAACATCCGTGCCGAAGCCCTGGGCTTCCTCGGCATCGCCCAGAGCGCCACCCACCATGAAATGGCCGACCTGTACGCCAAGGCCCTGCCGGCCTACGTGGACAAGGGCGTGGAATTCGAACTGCTCGATCCCAAGCTCAAGGGCTACGACCTGGCCAAGCTGGGCGCCGCGCTGAACCACGAGCGCGACCAGCAGTTCACCTACCTGGGCCTGCAGACCCTGTTCGACCGCTACTTCATCCACAAGGACGGCATCCGTTTCGAACTGCCGCAGGTGTTCTTCATGCGCGTGGCCATGGGCCTGGCCATCGAAGAGCCGAAGAACCGTGAAGATCGCGCCATCGAGTTCTACAACCTGTTGTCGTCCTTCGACTACATGGCCTCGACCCCGACCCTGTTCAACGCCGGCACCCTGCGTCCGCAGCTGTCCTCGTGCTACCTGACCACCGTGCCGGATGACCTGTCGGGCATCTACAACGCCATCCACGACAACGCCATGCTGTCGAAATTCGCCGGCGGCCTGGGCAACGACTGGACCCCGGTGCGCGCACTGGGCGCCTACATCAAAGGCACCAACGGCAAGAGCCAGGGCGTAGTGCCCTTCCTCAAGGTGGTCAACGACACCGCCGTGGCGGTCAACCAGGGCGGCAAGCGCAAGGGCGCTGTCTGTGCCTCCCTGGAACCCTGGCACATGGACATCGAAGAGTTCATCGAGCTGCGCAAGAACACCGGTGACGACCGTCGCCGTACCCACGACATGAACACCGCCAACTGGATTCCGGACCTGTTCATGAAGCGCGTGTTCGACGACGGCCAGTGGACCCTGTTCAGCCCGTCCGAAGTGCCGGACCTGCACGACCTGACCGGCCGCGCCTTCGAAGAGCGCTACGAGTACTACGAAGCCATGGCCGGCTACGGCAAGATCAAGCTGTTCAAGACCATCGCCGCCAAGGACCTGTGGCGCAAGATGCTCTCCATGCTGTTCGAAACCGGCCACCCGTGGCTGACCTTCAAGGACCCGTGCAACCTGCGCAGCCCGCAGCAGCACGTGGGCGTGGTGCACAGCTCCAACCTGTGCACCGAGATCACCCTGAACACCAACAAGGACGAGATCGCCGTCTGCAACCTGGGTTCGGTCAACCTGGTCAACCACATCGTCGACGGCAAGCTGGACACCGAGAAACTCGGCCGCACCGTGAAGACCGCCGTGCGCATGCTCGATAACGTCATCGACATCAACTACTACTCGGTTCCGCAGGCACGCAACTCCAACCTCAAGCACCGTCCGGTCGGCCTCGGCCTGATGGGCTTCCAGGACGCCCTGTACCTGCAGCACATCGCCTACGGCTCGGACGCGGCCATCGAGTTCGCCGACCGCTCCATGGAAGCCATCAGCTACTACGCCATCCAGGCCTCCTGTGACCTGGCCGAAGAGCGCGGCAGCTACAGCACCTTCGAAGGCTCGCTGTGGAGCCAGGGCATCCTGCCGCTGGACTCGCAGCAGATCCTCATCGAGCAGCGCGGCCAGAAGTACATCGACGTCGACCTGAACGAGACCCTGGACTGGGCCCCGATCCGCGAGCGCGTGAAGAAAGGCATCCGCAACTCGAACATCATGGCCATCGCGCCGACCGCGACCATCTCCAACATCATTGGCGTGTCGCAGTCCATCGAGCCGACCTATCAGAACCTGTACGTGAAGTCGAACCTGTCCGGCGAGTTCACCGTGATCAACCCCTACCTGGTCCACGACCTCAAGGCCCGTGGTCTGTGGGACTCGGTGATGGTTAACGACCTCAAGTACTACGACGGTTCCGTGCAGCAGATCGAGCGCATCCCGCAGGACCTGAAGGACCTGTACGCCACCGCCTTCGAAGTGGAAACCAAGTGGATCGTCGACGCCGCCAGCCGCCGCCAGAAGTGGATCGACCAGGCGCAGTCGCTGAACCTGTACATCGCCGGCGCGTCGGGCAAGAAGCTGGACGTCACCTACCGCATGGCGTGGTACCGCGGCCTCAAGACCACCTACTACCTCCGCGCACTGGCGGCGACCACGACCGAGAAATCGACGATCAATACCGGCGCGCTGAACGCGGTGTCTTCCGGCGCTGCGGCGGCGATGACGCAAGCGGCACCGGTGCCGAAGGCCTGCTCGATCGACAACCCGGATTGCGAGGCCTGCCAGTAACAGCCACGGCGACAAGTTTCTCTCTGGGGGAGAAAGTCGCGGGCGGTGCACGTCTGGCCGCCCGGGACCTTTTTAAACCCGGATCATTGCAAGCAAGACTGATAGACAGACTGGAAGGGCTTTAACGATGTTGAACTGGGACGACTACAACGACGATGCCACCCCTGCACCGGCTGTGGTGGCCATGACGCCTCCGCCCGCCGCACAACCGGCGGCACCGGCCATGCCGGCAGCGACTGCACTCGCGCCGCTGGCACCCGCTGCTGCGCCCGCCACTGACCCGGCACGCCTGGATACCGGCAACGGCACGATGGCCGCCGCTGTCGCGCAGGCCCAGCAG
Source organism: uncultured Pseudomonas sp. (assembly GCA_937863915.1). GTDB lineage: Bacteria > Pseudomonadota > Gammaproteobacteria > Pseudomonadales > Pseudomonadaceae > Aquipseudomonas. The sequence goes on along the minus strand of CALMID010000235.1, from coordinate 550 downwards.
GCGATGGCGACGATGGACACCACCACCGGCCTCGAAGAACTGGAGATGGGCGCTGCGCGCATCACGGTCGACGAGAAACGCATGATCAACTGCCGCGCCGACCTGAACCAGCTGGTGCCGTTCAAGTATGACTGGGCGTGGCAGAAATACCTCGACGGCTGCGCCAACCACTGGATGCCGCAAGAAATCAACATGGCAAAAGACGTGCAGACGTGGAGGACTGCGGATGCGCTGTCGGAAGACGAGCGCCGCATCGTGATGCGCTCGCTCGGCTATTTTTCCACTGCCGATTCGCTGGTCGCGAACAACCTGGTGCTCGGCATCTACCGCCACATCACCAACCCCGAATGCAGGCAGTACTTGCTGCGCCAGGCGTTCGAGGAAGCGATCCACACCCACGCCTACCAGTACTGCATCGAGTCGCTGGGCATGGATGAAGGCGAGATCTTCAACATGTACCACGAGATTCCTTCGGTCGCGAAGAAAGCCTCCTGGGGCCTGAAGTACCCCCGCTCGATCTCCGACCCGGAATTCAAGACCGGCACCCCGG
>CALMID010000234.1 GCA_937863915.1 uncultured Pseudomonas sp. | reverse complement strand
GATGCCTTTTTGCTCATAGATGCGTCAGGCGGCGGTGCAGTCTTGCCCGGCGTTGTAGAATCCGAAGGCTCGGATACCTTCGACGGCGGCATCGATGTCGGCGTCGTCGAACAGGATGACCGGTGCCTTGCCGCCCAGCTCCATGTGGGTGCGCTTCATGGTCGCAGCGCCGCTGGAAACGATGTTGACGCCAGTGGGGATGGAGCCGGTCAGCGACACCATGCGCACCTTCGGGTGGCTAATCAGTGGCTGGCCAACGCTCGGGCCGCGGCCAAACACCACGTTGATCACCCCGGCCGGGAAAATCGGGGTGATGAGTTCAGCCAGCTTCAGCGCGGTCAGCGGAGTCTGCTCGGAAGGCTTGAGCACCACGGTGTTGCCGGCCGCCAGTGCCGGGCCGAGTTTCCAGGCGGCCATCATCAGCGGGTAGTTCCACGGCGCGATGGAGGCCACCACGCCCACCGGGTCGCGGCGGATCATCGAGGTGTGCCCCGGCAGGTATTCACCGGCGGCGGAACCCGGCATGCAGCGCACGGCACCGGCAAAGAAGCGGAACACATCGGCCACGGCCGGCAGCTCGTCATTCAGCGCCGCGCTGTAGGGCTTGCCGCAGTTCTGCGATTCAAGACGTGCGAGGGTTTCGGCGTTGGCATCGATGATGTCGGCCACCTGCAGCAGCAGCGCCGAACGCTGCGCGGGCGAGGTCTGTGACCAGTCGGCGAAGGCAGCATCGGCGGCGCGCACGGCGGCATCGACCTGCTCGGGGGTGGCTTCGGCAATTTCCACCAGCGTGCTGCCCAGCGAGGGGTTGAGCACTGCTTGCTTGGCGCCTTGGCCTGCTACCAGCTGGCCGTTGATCAACAGTTGGGTTTGCATCGCATAAGCCTCGCTATCGGAACTGCATGGTCTGTATGACCCCTCTCCCTTTGGGTGAGGGCTTGGGGTGAGGGTTTACTTGCCGCTGCCGGCCACGCCTTCGTTGTCCTTGGTCAGGTAGTAGGCGCCGAGGATCGGCAGCATGGTCACCAGCATCACCAGCATCGCCACCACGTTGGTGACCGGCACATCGCGTGGGCGCGCCAGCTGGTTGAGCAGCCAGATCGGCAGGGTCTTCTCGTGGCCGGCGGTGAAGGTGGTGACGATGATCTCGTCGAAGGACAGGGCGAACGCCAGCATGCCGCCGGCCAGCAGGGCCGAGGACAGGTTGGGCAGGATGATGTAGCGGAAGGTCTGCCAGCCGTCGGCGCCCAGGTCCATCGACGCCTCGATCAGGCTGTGGCTGGTACGGCGGAAGCGCGCGATGACGTTGTTGTAGACGATCACCACGCAGAAGGTGGCGTGGCCGATGATGATGGTCAGCAGGCCCGGTTCGATGCCCAGCGTCTTGAACGCCGAGAGCAGGGCGATACCGGTGATGATGCCGGGCAGGGCAATCGGCAGGATCAGCATCATCGAGATGCTTTCCTTGCCGAAAAAATCGCGCCGGTAGAGCGCCGCGGCCGCTAGGGTACCCAGCAGCATGGCGATCAGGGTGGCGATGGCGGCCACTTCCAGCGACAGCTTGATGGCCTCCAGAACGTCGGCACGGGCGAAGGTGACGCCGAACCACTTCAGGGTGAAGCCCTGTGGCGGAAAGCTGAAGCCCGAGCTTTCGGTGTTGAAGGCATAGAGGAAAATGATGGCAATCGGGAAGTGCAGGAACACCAGCCCGCCCCAAGCGGCGAGTTTCAGACCCCAAGACGCTTTTTCAGAGTGCATCGAAGGCCCCCAGACGTTTGACAATGGACAGGTAGACGGCGATCAGCACGATCGGCACCAGGGTGAAGGCGGCGGCCATCGGCATGTTGCCGATCGCGCCCTGCTGGGCGTAGACCATGCTGCCAATGAAGTAGCCGGGCGGACCGATCAGCTGCGGCACGATGAAGTCACCCAGGGTCAGGCTGAAGGTGAAGATCGAGCCGGCGGCAATGCCCGGGATCGACAGCGGCAGAATCACCTGCCAGAAGGTCTGAGCCGGGTGGGCGCCGAGGTCGGCCGAGGCCTGCAGCAGTGACGGCGGCAGACGCTCCAGCGAGGCCTGGATCGGCAGGATCATGAACGGCAGCCAGATGTAGATGAACAGCAGGAAGCGGCCCAGGTGCGAGGTGGACAGGGTATTGCCACCCACGCCCGGAACGCCCAGGAGAAACTCCAGTAGCGGCTGCAGGTGCAGCACCTGGACGAACCACATGGCCACGCCCCCCTTGGCCAGCAGCAGGGTCCAGGCATAGGCCTTGACGATGTAGCTGGCCCACATCGGCATCATCACCGCGATGTAGAAGAAGGCCTTGGTCTTGCCCGTGGTGTAGCGTGCCATGTAATAGGCGATGGGGAAGGCCAGGATGGCGCTGGCGATGGACACGGCCACGGCCATGCCCACGGTGCGCAGAATGATGTCGAAGTTGGCCGGCTGGAACAGCGCGGCAAAGTTGGCCAGGGTCAGCTCCGGCGACACCGTCATGGTGAAGTCGTCGAAGGTGTAGAACCCCTGCCACAGCAGGGTCAGCAGCGAGCCCAGATAGATGGCGCCGAACCACAGCAGCGGCGGCACCAGCAGCAGCGACAGGTACAGGTTGGGCTTGCGGTAGAGCAGGGTGGCGGCGCGGCGCAGCCAGCCCTCGGCGGGCAGGCTGCTGGCAGCGGTGAGGCTATGGCTCATCTCAGGCCTCCTGGCGCAGGCTGACCATGGCCGCGCGGGCCCAGCGCGCCGTGACCTGCTGGCCGGGCTGCACGGGTGCATCGCCCAGCTGCCATTGATTGTTGGCCTGACTGACGCAGAAGTTCTGGCCGTTGGCCAGGCGGATCTCGTAACGGGTCGACGCGCCCTGGTACTGGATGTCGTGCAGCAGACCGCTGATTTCCACTTCATCACTGCCCAGCGGTTCGCTGCCCGCCAGACGGGCGTGCTCCGGACGGATCGAGAACGGGTTGTCGCTGCCGCTCAGTTGCCGGGCCAGGTCATCGCGCAGCACGTTGCTGGTGCCGACGAACTCGGCGACGAAGGGCGTGGCAGGCTGCATGTACAGGTTGCGCGGGGTATCGACCTGCTCGATACGGCCCTTGTTGAACACGGCGACGCGGTCGGACATCGACAGTGCTTCGCTCTGATCGTGGGTCACGAAAATGAAGGTGATGCCCAGCTGGCGCTGCAGCTTCTTCAGCTCGCTCTGCATCTGCTCGCGCAGCTTGAGGTCCAGCGCGCCGAGGGGCTCATCGAGCAGCAGTACGCGCGGACGATTGACCAGTGCCCGGGCCAGGGCCACGCGCTGACGCTGGCCGCCGGACATGGCCGCCGGCTTGCGTCCGCCGAAGCCGGCCAGGGCGACCATGGCCAGGGCTTCCTCGGCACGGGCCAGGCGCTCACTCTTGCCGACGCCCTTGACTTTGAGGCCATAGGCCACGTTTTCCAGCACGTTCATGTGCGGGAACAGCGCGTAGTCCTGGAACACCGTGTTCACGTCACGTTGGTAGGGCGCCAGGCCCACGGCCTCGACGCCATGAATGCGGATGGAGCCGGCATTGGGTTGTTCGAAGCCGGCGATCAGGCGCAGGCAGGTGGTTTTGCCCGAGCCGGAAGGGCCGAGCATGGAGAAGAATTCGCCATCCTGGATATCGATCGAAACCCGGTCGACGGCTTTGACCTCGCCAAATACGCGGGAAACATCAGTGAATTGCACGGCAACAGTCATAAAAACTCCAGGAGGATAAAAGCCATCCGCTGCGCCCGGGGCGACAGGGTTTGCCGACACGAGCCGCGCCGGGCGCAGGGGATGTATTCAGGTGAAACGGTCAATCGGAACATGAGCCTTTAATGGCACGCAGGATGCGTATCGCTACCGACTAAACACTCAGAACTTGAGCTTCGATTGGCCAGCGAAGCGAGGCGGCCTCAGCCGTGGGCAGCCAGCGCACAGGAACCGCAGCGTACTGAAGTACGTGAGGATTTCGAGCACTGCCTGCCTGCGGATCAGGCTGACGCAGCTGCTCGCCAACGAAGATCAGCGGCCGCCCATGATGGCGATGTAGTCCTGAGTCCAGCGGCTATAGGGCACGTACTTGCCACCCTCGGCCTGCGGGGTCTTCCAGAAGGCCACCTGCTCGAAGTTGTCGAAACCGTTGGTCTTGCAGCCTTCGTCGGTCAGCAGGGCATTGCCCTTGCACGCCGCCGGCACCGCCGGGTTGGAGCCGAACCAGGCCGCCAGGTCGCCCTGCACCTTGGGCTCCAGCGACCAGTTCATCCAGGCATAGGCGCAGTTGGGGTGCTTGGCCTCGGCATGCAGCATGGTGGTGTCGGCCCAGCCAGTGGCGCCTTCGCTAGGCACGGTGGAGCCAATCGGTTGCTTTTCCGCCTGCAGGGCGTTGACCTGATATTTCCAGGCGCTGGAAGCGACCACGCCTTCGTTTTTGAAGTCGTTCATCTGCACGGTCACGTCGTGCCAGTAGCGGTGGGCCAGCTTGTTCTGCGCACGCAGCAGCTCAAGGGCTGCGGCGTACTGTTCTTCATTGAGCAGGTAGGGGTCGGTGATGCCCAGGGCCGGCTGGGTGGCCTTGAGGTACAGCGCGGCGTCGGCGATGTAGATCGGGCCGTCATAGGCCTGCACGCGGCCCTTGTTGCTCTTGCCGTCGGCCAGGGTCTGCTCCTCGAACACCACTTTCCAGCTGGTCGGGGCTTCCTTGAACACATTGGTGTTGTACATCAGGACGTTCGGGCCCCACTGGTAGGGCGTGCCGAAGTGCTGCTTGTTGACCACATGCCAGGGCGCGTTCTGCAGGCGCGGATCGACATTCTTCCAGTTGGGAATGAGGTCGATGTTGATCGGCTGGACGCGCTTGCCGTAGATCAGGCGCAGGGAGGCGTCGCCGGAGGCGGTGACCAGGTCGTAACCACCCTTGGCCATCAGGCTGACCATCTCGTCGGAGGTGGCGGCGGTCTTGACGTTGACCTTGCAGCTGGTCTGCTTCTCGAACTCGGTGACCCAGTCGTAGTTCTTGTCGGTCTCGCCGCGCTCGATGTAGCCCGGCCAGGCGATGATATCCAGCTGGCCTTCATTCTGGCCGAGGGCCTTGAGTGGTTCGGCGGCCTGCGCGGCGGTACTGGCGAGGATGGCGGTGGTCAGTGCGCTAAGCAGCGCGGTGGTGCGCTTGGACATCGGTATTCCCTCTTCTTGGCATCGTTGTGGTCAGGGCAGTACATGTCTTGCTGGCAGTTCAGACTAGTTGAGCCTGGCGCCACCAGCGGTGGCTCGGGTGTTGTTGTTATGGGTTTAGCTCAGCTCCGTGCCATGGCGGGCCATGATGTGGCGCACCACGCTGTAGTCCTGCAGGGAGTCGCTGGACAGGTCCTTGCCGTAGCCGGAGCGCTTGAGGCCGCCGTGGGGCATTTCGCTGACCAGGGTGAAATGGGTGTTGATCCAGGTGCAGCCGTACTGCAGGCGATTGGCGATCTGCATGGCCTTGTCCAGGTTCTGCGTCCACACGGAGCTGGCCAGGCCGTATTCGCTGTCGTTGGCCCAGTCCACTGCCTGACTCAGGTCGTCGAAACGGGTCACCGAGACCACCGGGCCAAACACTTCGCGCTGGACGATCTCGTCGTTCTGCCGGCAGCCGGCCAGCAGGGTCGGCTGGTAATAGAAACCGGGGCCGGAGTGCACGGCGGCGCCGGTGACGCGCTCGATATGCGGCTGGCCCAGGGCGCGCTCGACGAAGCTGGCCACGCGGTCGCGCTGGCGGGCGCTGATCAGCGGGCCTATCTCGTTGTCGCTGTCCTTCTTGCGGGCAAAGCGCAGGCTTGCCACGGCGTCACCCAGCTCGGCCACCAGACGGTCGTGGATGCCGGCCTGGGCATAGATACGGCAGGCGGCGGTGCAGTCCTGTCCGGCGTTGTAGTAGCCGTAGCTGCGCACGCCCTGAATCACGGCGGCGAGGTCGGCGTCATTGCAGACGATCAGCGGCGCCTTGCCGCCCAGCTCCAGGTGTGTGCGCTTGAGGGTGCGTGCCGCCGCCTGGAGGATTTTCTGCCCGGTGACGATGTCGCCGGTCAGCGACACCATGCGCACCTGCGGATGGCTGACCAGCGGGCTGCCGACCGTCTCGCCGGCGCCACAGATGATGTTCAGCACGCCGCGCGGCAGCAGCTCGGCCAGCACCGGGGCCAGGGCCAGGATGCTCAGTGGCGTGTGCTCGGAAGGCTTGAATACCAGGGTGTTGCCGGCGGCGATCGCCGGCGCGATCTTCCAGGCCGCCATCATCAAGGGGTAGTTCCACGGCGCGATGGAGGCCACCACGCCCAGCGGGTCGCGGCGCACCAGGCTGGTATGGCCGGGCAGGTACTCGCCGGACAGCTGGCCCTGCTGACAGCGCACGGCGCCGGCGAAGAAGCGGAACACGTCGACGGCGGCAGGAATATCGTCATTGCGCGCCAGGTGTTGCGGCTTGCCGCAGTTCAGCGCTTCCAGCGTGGCCAGCTCGGCACTGCGTTGCTCGATGGCATCGGCAATCTGCAGCAGAACCAGTGAGCGTTGTGCCGGGGTGGTACGCGACCAGCCGGCAAAGGCGCTGCGGGCGGCGGCGATGGCCTGCTCCAGCTGCTCGAGCGATGCCTCGGCGATTTCACACAGGGTTTCCCCGGTGGCCGGGTTGAGGATGGTTTCACGCGCGCCCTGGCCGGCGACCAGTTGGCCGTCGATCAGCAATGCCGAATGGAGCACGGGGGCGGTGGCGTTCGTCATCTTCTTGGTTCTTTTATTGACGTTTGTGTCCTGGGACATGCTCTGGCTCCTGGCCAGCGCGCCGTTTCAGATGGCTGAGGATCAGTCGATCCCGAGACTAGAGTCCGAGTTGGCGCGCGACAATTTCTAATTTATGAAAGCAGCGTTCGGTTAAATCGATACCTTGCGCGAATGCGGTTGTTCGCGGGCGATCGACAGGAAGGGATCGACCAGCGCCGGTCGCGCGGCGCCACGGCGCCAGGCCAGACCGACATCCAGGGTGGCGCTGAGGTCGGCCAGCGGTCGGGCTTCGATGATGTCGCCTTCCAGCGACCAGGGGCGGTAGGTCATGTCCGGCTGGATCGACAGGCCAAGGCCGGCCGCCACCAGGCTGCGCACGGCCTCCACCGAGGCGGTGCGCAGGCTGACCTGCGGGCTGAGGCCGGCGCGCGACCAGATGCGCTGGGTGTGCAGGCCCATTTCGTCGGCGTTCAGCTGAATCAGCGGCTGGCTGGCCACATCGGCCAGGCTGATGCTGTCGCGCTCCAGCAGCGGGTGCTGCGGCGGCAGCCAGAGCCGGTGCGGCGAGTGGGTCAGTACTTCGGTCTGCAGGGCGTGGCGGTCTTCCAGGTTGGACAGGATCAGCACGCCGACATCGATTTCGCCGGCCACCAGCAGGTGCTCGATATAGCTGCGCTCATCCTCGACCACGCGGGTCTGCACATTGGGATAGGCGCGCTGGAAGCGGGTGATCAGATCGGCCAGGTAGTAACCGGCCACCAGGCTGGTCACGCCGATGGTGAGGTGCCCGGCCACCTGGTCGGTGCTCTGCTGCAGGCTGCGCTTGGCGTTGTCGACGGTGGCGAGGATCAGGTGGGCCTGACGCAGGAACTGATGGCCCTGGTGGGTCAGGCTCATGCCCTTGGCGTGACGGTTGAACAGGGCGACGCCGATCTCTTCCTCCAGCTGCTGAATCGCCTGGGTCAGCGTGGACTGGGAAATGTATACCGCCTGGGCGGCGGCCGAGATGGAGCCGGTTTCCGCCACCGCGATGAAGTGACGGATCTGACGCAGGGTCATCATGACTGATGTCCTTAGCTGAGGCGTCCATGCCATTCCAATGAAGAAGGCTGAGCATAGCCTTCAATTTTTCAGAATGACATGCAGCTCGCGCGCCAAAACCTATGGTCGATGCGCGCGGCTCCTGGTTCCCTGCCGGCTATCGCGACCAGTCGACCTGATAGTCGGCCAGGTAGGCATCCACGGCTGCACCTACCGTGGGCTGGATGCGCCGTTCCTCCTCCGGGGTGATCAGGCCGAAGCGGCGCAGCTTGTCCTTCACCGGGCCCTTGACCTCGGCGAAGTGGAAATCGATGCCGGCGTTGCTGAGGATCTGGCCCAGTTCGGCCAGCATGTCGGCCGAGGTGATGTCGATGCTGGTCACGGGTTCGGCGGCCACCACCAGGCGCCGCACCGGCGTGGGCGATTCGGCCAGGGCCTGCAGTACGCGTTGCTGGAACCATTCGGCATTGGCGAAGAACAGCGGCGCGTCCCAGCGGAACAACACCAGGCCGGGGATGCGGCGGGCATTGGGGTGGCGCTCGATATCGTGGAAACCGCGAATGCCGTCGACCCGGCCGAGCACGGCGGAGTAGGGGCGCCAGCCGTCCCAGAGGAATTCGATCACCGCCAGCACCACGGCGATGCAGATGCCGGGGATGGCGCCGAAGACGACCACACCGGCAAAGCAGGTCATCGACAGCCAGAACTCCCACTGCTGCACCTTGTAGATGCGCTTGAGGTCGGCAAATTCGAACAGGCCGATGGCGGCGGCGATCACCACGGCGGCCAGGGCGCTGTTGGGCAAAAACTCCATCAGGTTGGGCGCCACCAGCAGCAGGATGGCCACGGCCACGGCGCCGACCACGCCCGTGATCTGGGGCTGCGAGCCGGCCGCTTCGGCCACCGGGGTGCGTGACGAACTGCTGCTGATCGGGAAACCCTGGAACAGCCCGCCGATCAGGTTGGCCGCGCCCAGGCCGATCATCTCCTGGTTGGGGTCGACATAGCTGCGCGTGCGCGCGGCATAGGTGCGCGACAGCACGCTGGTATCGGCAAACGCCACCAGCGCCGCCGCCACGCCACCGAGCGCCACGGCGGCCAGGTCGACGCCGCTGAGCCAGGGCAGGGCAAAACTGGGCAGGCCCTGGGGCAACTGACCGAGCACCTTGACGCCCTGGCTGTCGAGGTCGAACAGGCCGACCGCGACGGTGGCCAGCACCACGGCGATCAGAATGCTCGGCAACTGCTGGAAGCGCTTGAGCGCGAGGATCAGCGCCAGGGTGCCGCCACCCACGGCAAAGCTGTAGCCATTGCCTTCACCCGCCCAGAGCGCCTGCGCCAGCAGCCAGACTTCGCGGCCCGGGCCGTCGCCATCCACCGAGATGCCGAACAGTTTGGGCGTCTGGCTGATCAGCACGGTCAGGGCGATGCCGTTCATGTAGCCGTAGCGGATCGGCTTGGACAGCAGTTCGGTGATGAAGCCCAGGCGCAGCAGCCCGGCGACGATGCAGGTCAGGCCGGCCACCACGGCCATCATGCTGGCGAGGATCACCGCGCGCATGGCATCACCGCCGGACAGCGGCAACACCACAGCAAGAATCAGCGCCGCCAGTGCCGAATCGGGGCCCAGCACGAGGATGCGACTGGGCCCGAACAGGGCATAAGCCAGCAGCGGCACGATGGTCGCGTACAGGCCGTAGATGCCCGGCACGCCGGAGGCCTCGGCATAAGCGATGCCCACTGGCACCAGCATGGTGGTCAGTACCAGTCCGGCGGCGATGTCCTTGGGCAGCCAGGCCAGTTGGTAGTTCTTCAGCATCAGCAGGCCCGGCAGCCAGCGCAGCCAGCCACTGGGCGCACTGACGATGGGCAGCGCGGCGTTTTGCGGCTTGGGGGATTCGGTGCTCATGGGGGCGCTCTGCAATCAGGGAAGCGGGATGGCGGGAATGAAGAAGAAGGCCAGGGCGAAGACCAGGTACACGGCCAGCAGTTGCACGCCCTTGAGCCAGTCGGAGCGGCCATCGCCGGCGATCTGTCCGGTGATCAGCACCGACAGCAGCATGGTCAGGGTCAGGCCGGAGGTGAAGGCCAGGTTCATGGCATCCGGGCCGATGAACAGGCTGCTCAGCACCAGCACCGGTGCCACGAACAGCGCCACCTGCAGGCTGGAGCCGATGGAAATCGACAGCGCCAGGTCCATGCGGTTCTTCATCGCGGCGGTAATGGCCGAGGCATGCTCGGCGGCGTTGCCGAGAATGGCCACCACGAACACACCTATGAACAGGTTGGAGAGGCCAAAGGCCTTGGCGCTGGGCTCGATGGCCCCGACCAGGATTTCACTGACCCAGGCGATCAGGCCGGTGGCCACGGCCAGAATCGCGATGGCCTTGCCCATCGGCCAGAGGTCCACGGCCTCGCTGTCATCCTGGCGATTGCCGGCGAACAGGGCCTTGTGGGTCACCAGCGAGTAATACAGGAACAGGCCGTAGACCAGCAGCAACACCACGGAAATTGCATTGCTCAGGTGCTGCACCTTGCCCAGCAGGGCCGGCGCCTCTTCGGCGCGCATCATGTACACCGCCGGCAGCACCAGGGCGATGGCGGCCAGGGTCAAAAGGCTGGCTTCGGCCCGTGCACCATCGGAATTGAAATGCTGCTCCCTGAAGCGCAGGCCGCCGCAGAGCATGGAGGCGCCCAGCACCAGCAGGATGTTGCCGATGATCGAGCCGGCCAGCGAGGCCTTGACCACGTCATGCAGGCCGGCGCGCAGGGCGGCGATGGCGATGATCAGCTCGGTGGCGTTGCCGAAGGTGGCATTGAGCAGGCCGCCGACGCCTTCGCCGCTGCGTTCGGCCAGTTGTTCGGTGGCTTTGCCCAGCCAGCCGGCCAGCGGAATGATGGCGATGGCGGCGGCGATGAAGATCGCCAGATGCTGCTGGGGCGCCAGGTACTCCAGAACCAGGGTGACGGGTACGCAGAGCAGCAACCAGTTGAGCATGCCGTGGAACTCCCTTCGGGCAGTGAGGTGGCGGCGAGCAGACACAATTGGTTAAACACTCGCGTGAAGACAGTGTAATCAAGCCGCGCAGGCGCGAGCCAGACAATCCGCGGCGGCGCTGCCTCGCTTTGGTTCTGCGGCAGTAAAATCCCACTGAGGCGCGCCTTCTTATGGTGCATGTTTTTTGTGGTGATTTTCAAAAGTGCTGATTTAGAAAGGAAATTTAACTGGCACGGGCCTTGCGATGTCTTCTTCGCCTGCAGCGAGAAGGAGTACGGCATGGCCCGGATTCTCTATGACGAGATGTACGACGCGAGTGGCGCTGTCCGCCCGCACTACCGCGAATTCGCCCGCTGGTTGGCGAATACCCCGCCCGAGCAACTGGCCCAGCGCCGCCGTGAGGCCGACCTGCTGTTCCACCGCGCCGGCATCACCTTCACCGTGTACGGGGATGATCAGGGCACCGAGCGCCTGATTCCCTTCGACACCATCCCGCGCAGCATCCCGGCCAGCGAGTGGCGCGTAGTCGAGCGCGGCTGCATTCAGCGGGTCAAGGCGCTGAACCTGTTTCTCGCCGACCTCTACCACGGCCAGCGCATCATCAAGGCCGGCATCATCCCGGCCGAGCAGGTGCTGGCCAACGAGGGCTACCAGATGGCGATGCAGGGCCTGGACCTGCACCGCAACCTCTACGCGCACATCGCCGGGGTCGATCTGGTGCGCGACGGCGACGGCAGCTACTACGTGCTGGAAGACAACCTGCGCACCCCCAGCGGCGTCAGCTACATGCTCGAAGACCGCAAGATGATGATGCGCCTGTTCCCCGAGCTGTTCGCCGCCCAGCGCATTGCGCCGATCGACCACTACCCGAGCCTGCTGCTGTCGACCCTGAAAAGCTCCAGCCCGGTGGATGACCCGAGCGTGGTGGTGCTGACGCCCGGGCACTTCAACAGCGCCTACTTCGAGCATGCCTTCCTCGCCCGCGAGATGGGCGTGGAGCTGGTGGAGGGCGCCGACCTGTTCGTCCGCGACGAGAAGGTATTCATGCGTACCACCGCCGGCCCGCAGCAGGTGGATGTGATCTACCGCCGCCTGGACGACGCCTTCCTCGACCCGCTGGCCTTCAATCCGGACTCCATGCTCGGCGTGCCCGGCCTGCTGGCGGCCTATCGCAGCGGCAACGTGGTGCTGGCCAACGCGGTCGGTACCGGGGTGGCGGACGACAAGTCGAT
>CALMID010000233.1 GCA_937863915.1 uncultured Pseudomonas sp. | reverse complement strand
AGGTGGTCAACGCCCACGTCGCCCGCTTCGAGCTGATGGATGACGCCTACCTGCGCGAGCGTGCCTCGGATGTGCGCGACCTCGGCCGGCGCCTGCTCGCCTACCTGCAGGAAGAGCGCAAGCAGCAGCTGACCTATCCGGAGAGCACCATTCTGGTGGCCGAGGAACTGTCGCCGGCCATGCTCGGCGAGGTGCCGGCCGGCAAGCTGGTCGGCCTGGTTTCGGTGCAGGGTTCGGGCAACTCGCACGTGGCCATCCTGGCCCGCGCCATGGGCATCCCCACGGTGATGGGTGCGGTCGATCTGCCGTATTCCAAGGTCGACGGCATCGCCATGATCGTCGACGGCTACCACGGCGAAGTCTTCACCAACCCGTCGGCCGAGCTGTGCAAGCAGTACCGCGCCGTGGTCGAGGAGGAGCGCCAGCTGGTCAAGGGGCTGGATGCCCTGCGCAGCCTGCCTTGCGAGACCCTCGATGGCCACCGCGTGCCGCTGTGGGTCAACACCGGTCTGCTGGCCGACGTGACCCGCGCCCAGGAACGCGGCGCAGAGGGCGTCGGCCTGTATCGCACGGAAGTGCCGTTCATGATCAATGAGCGCTTCCCCAGCGAAAAGGAACAGATGCAGAACTACCGGGGGCAACTGGCGGCCTTCCACCCGCTGCCGGTAACCATGCGCACCCTGGATATCGGCGGCGACAAGGCGCTGCCGTACTTCCCGATCAAGGAAGAGAACCCCTTCCTCGGCTGGCGAGGCATCCGCATCACCCTCGACCACCCGGAAATCTTCCTGGTCCAGGTGCGCGCCATGCTCAAGGCCAGCGAGGGCATGAACAACCTGCGCATCCTGCTGCCGATGATCTCGGGCCTGCAGGAGCTGGAAGAATCCCTGCACCTGATCCACCGCGCCTGGGGCGAGGTGCGCGACGAGGGCGTGGATATCCCCATGCCGCCGGTCGGGGTGATGATCGAGATTCCCGCCGCCGTCTACCAGGTGCGTGAGCTGGCCCGCCAGGTCGATTTCCTCTCGGTCGGCTCCAACGACCTGACCCAGTACCTGCTGGCGGTGGACCGCAACAACCCGCGGGTCGCCGACCTCTACGACTTCCTCCATCCGGCTGTGCTGCATGCACTGAAACTGGTGGTCGACGGCGCCCATGCCGAAGGCAAACCGGTGAGCATCTGTGGCGAGATGGCCGGTGATCCCGCGGCGGCGGTGATCCTGATGGCCATGGGCTTCGACTCGCTGTCGATGAACGCCACCAACCTGCCCAAGGTCAAGTGGCTGCTGCGCCAGCTCAGCCTGAGCAAGGCCCAGGAGCTGCTGGCGCAACTGCTGCGCATGGACAGCCCGCAAGTGATCCACAGTTCCCTGCACCTGGCCCTGCGCAACCTCGGCCTGGGCCGGGTGATCAACCCGGCTGCGACCATCCAGGCGTGACATCCTCCCTGCCACTGCAGGAACTGGCGACCCTGCGCCTGGCGGCTGCCAGCGCACTGGTGGCGTTGGATGAGCGGCTGTATGTGCTGGGCGATGACGAACTGCTGCTGCAGCGCTACAGCCTGACGGGTGGCTTTATCGATCAGCGGCCTCTGCTGGTGGGCGAGCTGCCGCAGGAGCAGGCGGCGCGAAAACGCCTGAAACCCGACTTCGAAATGCTCTGCGTGCTGCCGGACGGGCGCCTGCTGGCGCTCGGTTCCGGCTCCACCGCGCAGCGCTGCCGGGCGGTGCTGGTCGACGGTGAGCAGACCCGCGTGATCGACCTCGGTGAGCTGTATGGCGCCCTGGCGGCGCAGCTGCCGGAACTCAATCTGGAAGGTGCGGTGGTGCAGGGGCAGCAGCTCCTGCTGGCGCAGCGCGGCAATGGTCGGGGCGGGGTCAATGCCCTGATCAGCCTGGACCTGCCGCGAGTCTTGGACGGGCTGCGCCAGGGCGGGCTATCGGCCAGTGCGCTGTGTGCTCTGCAGCCGGTCGAGCTGGGTGACTGGCAGGGCGTGCCGCTGAGCCTCACCGATCTATGCCTGGACGGGCAGGGCCGTCTGCTGTTTTCCGCTGCCGCCGAGGACACCGCATCGAGCTACCACGACGGTGCCTGTGCCGGTTCGGTGATCGGTTGCCTGGAGGCCGGCAGGGTGAGCCGGCAGTGGTCACTCTCCGGGCAGGCCAAGATCGAAGGGCTGGCCATGCTCGCCGATGGCAGCCTGCGCCTGGTCAATGACCCGGATGACCGCCAGCAGCGCTCGCGCCTGTTCCGCCTCGACTTACCGCAGTTCTAATCGTGTCTCGCCCAGCGGCTCGCCATGCGGGCCGAAGCGACGTTCGTGAATGCTCCGGCTGCCGTCTTCCCGTACCCGCACCAGGGTGCTGGCGCGGGTGCCGTAGGCGGCGCTGCGGATGAACACGCTGGACAGCAGGCGCTCGGTCTCGAGGCCGACGCCGGTGTCCGGAAGATGCTCGTCGGCCGCCGGTTGCGGGTCGGCCAGCAGGGCAAACAGGCGTTCGTCATCGGCGTCGTGCAGGGCCTGCTGCAGGCCCTGGCGGGCACGCAGCAGCTTCGGCCAGGGCGTATCGAGGCTGGCATTGGACAGCCCGTAGATGCCCTCGCCGAGCTGACGCGGCTGGGCTTCGCGCGGATTGAGGTGCCACAGTTGCCGGCCGTCGCCGAGCAGCAGGTTGAAACCGCTGAACTGCTGCAACTGCGGCTGCAGCTCGGCCATGAACTCGGCAGGGCTTTGCGTGCCGGCGAGAAAGCGTGCCGGCAGCTCGCCACGCGAGGCGCTGCCCAGCGGCTGGCGCGGATCGCGGATATTGGTCAGGGCGGCGAAGCGCCCGTTGGCGCCGAGGCCCAGCCAGGTGCCGCCGGCCTGCAGGTCACGGCCGGCCACCAGACCGGGCACATCGTCCCAGGGCGCCAGCGCGGCGGCCGGGCGGGCGTAGAACTCGTCGCGGTTGGCGGCCACCAGCAGGGGCAGGGCGTGGCCGGGGCGCCAGGCAAAGACGATCAGGCACATGGCAGGGCTCGTTCGGAATGAGCCCTCAGACTACTGCATCCATCGGCGCGGGTGGAGGGCCGGCGGGGCATCCGTTACCATGCGCCTTTGTCTGGGGGACCTCATGGAATTTGCGCTCTACATGCTGCTCGGTGCGGCCGCTGGCGTTCTGGCCGGGCTGTTCGGCGTGGGCGGCGGCCTGATCATCGTGCCGGTGCTGGTGTTCAGCTTCGCGGCCCAGGGCTTTGCTCCGGAGGTGCTCACCCACATGGCGGTCGGTACCTCCCTGGCGACCATCATCTTCACCTCGATCAACTCGGTGCTGGAGCATCAGCGCAAGGGCGCGGTGCTGTGGCCGATCTTCACCTGGATGGCCGTGGGCATCCTGCTCGGCGCCGGCTTCGGCGCGCTGACGGCGGCGAGTATTCAGGGCCCTTTGCTGCAGAAGATCATCGGCGTGTTCGCCATCATCATCGCCGTGCAGATGGCCCTGGACCTTAAACCCAAGGCCGCGCGCAGTGTGCCGGGTAAACCGGGGCTGGTGGCCGCCGGTGGTGTGATCGGCTGGGCCTCGGCCATTTTCGGCATCGGTGGCGGTTCGCTGACCGTGCCCTTCCTGACCTGGCGCAGTGTGCCAATGCAGCAGGCCGTGGCGACCTCGTCGGCCTGCGGTCTGCCGATTGCCATCGCCAGCGCCCTGAGTTTCCTGGTGATCGGCTGGGGCCAGCCTGGGCTTCCGGCCTGGAGTCTGGGCTATGTGTATGTGCCGGCGATGGTCGGGATTGCCCTGACCTCGATGTTTTTTGCCCGCTTTGGTGCGCGCCTGGCTCACCGCCTGCCGCCGCGCCTGCTCAAGCGTCTGTTCGCCCTGCTGCTGCTCAGCGTGGGCCTGAGCTTTCTCGTCTAAGGAGTTGTGATGCTGGCTTATCCGCAGATTGACCCGGTGGCCATTGCCCTCGGGCCGCTGAAAATCCACTGGTACGGCCTGATGTACCTGGTCGGCATTGGCGGCGCCTGGCTGCTGGCCAGCAGCCGGCTGAAGGCGTTCGATCCAACCTGGAGCAAGGACAAACTGTCCGATCTGGTGTTCTGGGTGGCGATGGGGATCATTCTCGGTGGCCGCTTCGGCTATGTGCTGTTCTACAACTTCGGGCATTTCCTCGCCGATCCGCTGTCGCTGTTCAAGGTCTGGGAGGGCGGCATGTCCTTCCATGGCGGCTTTATCGGCGTGATGCTGGCCACCTGGTGGTTCGGCAAGCGCAATGACAAGACCTTCTTCGAGCTGATGGACTTTATCGCCCCGCTGGTGCCCATCGGCCTGGGCGCGGGCCGCCTGGGCAACTTCATCAACGCCGAGCTGTGGGGCAAGGCCACTGACGTGCCCTGGGCGATGGTCTTCCCAACCGATCCGGCCCAGCTGCCGCGCCATCCGTCGCAGCTGTACCAGTTCGCCATGGAGGGTGTGGCGCTGTTCCTCATCCTCTGGCTGTACACCCGCAAGCCGCGGCCGACCATGGCGGTATCCGGGGTGTTCGCCCTCAGCTACGGCTGTTTCCGCATCATTGCCGAATTCGTCCGCGTGCCGGATGCCCAGCTGGGTTACCTGGCCTTCGGCTGGCTGACCATGGGCCAGCTGCTGAGTCTGCCGATGGTGATCGCCGGCATTGCTCTGATCGTTTTCGCCTACCGTCGCCAAGCGGCGCAGGGAGCCGTCTGATGAAACAGTACCTCGACCTGATGCGCCATGTGCGCGAGCACGGCACCTTCAAGAGTGACCGCACTGGCACCGGCACCTACAGCGTGTTCGGCTACCAGATGCGCTTCAACCTGGCCGATGGCTTCCCCATCGTCACCACCAAGAAGTGCCACCTGAAATCCATCATCCACGAGCTGCTGTGGTTCCTTAAGGGCGACACCAACATCCAGTACCTGAAGGAACCACAGCAGCTCGTGGATGATGGATTTCA
>CALMID010000232.1 GCA_937863915.1 uncultured Pseudomonas sp. | reverse complement strand
ACACCGGATAGCCATTGAAGTCGGCGGAGACCAGAGGCAGGTCATTGCACTCCATAACTCCCAGCGGCAACTGCCGTGCACCCTGCTGCAAGGCCTCATTGATGCAGGCCACGCTGCAGGCACGTTCGGCCTGGAAGCTGAGGTCGACCAGTGACACGTTGGGCGTGGGCACACGAACCGCCAGGCCATCCAGACGGCCGGCCAGCTCCGGCAGGACCAGACCGATGGCCTTGGCCGCCCCGGTGCTGGTGGGAATCATCGACAGGGCGGCGGCGCGGGCCCGGTAGAGGTCGTCGTGCTCCTTGTCCAGCAGGTTCTGGTCGTTGGTATAGGCATGTACGGTGGTCACCAGCCCCTGGTTGATGCCAACCGCTTCGTGCAGCACCTTGGCCAGTGGCGCCAGGCAGTTGGTGGTGCAGGAGGCGTTGGACACCAGTTGCTGGCTGCCCAGTTGCTCATGGTTGACGCCGTAGACCACGGTGAGGTCGGCGCTGTCCAGCGGATGCGACAGCAGCACCCGCGGTGCCCCGGCAATCAGGTGCTGCTCGGCGGCCTGGCGGCTTTTCAGCTTGCCCGAGCATTCCAGCACCACATCCACGCCCAGCTTGCCCCAGGGCAGTTTGACCGTGTCGCGCTCCTGGAACAGGTGCACCGACTGCCCGTCGATCTGCAGAATGTCGTCGCGCAGGTTCACGGTATGCGGGAAGCGGCCGAAGGTGGAATCGAAGCGGGTCAGATGGGCCAGGGTGGCGAAGTCGCCCAGGTCATTGACCGCTTCCAGATGCAGACGCTGGTGCAGGCCGCGTTCGAAAAGGGCACGGACCACGGCCCGGCCGATACGGCCGTAACCGTTGATGGCAATACGCAACATGAGACTGCCTCGCTGAGGGGTTTACTTCAGCATAGGCAGTCATTCGCTGAACGGGATTGCCCGGGGCTCAGTCGCTCTGCGCGCCGCCGTAATAGGCACAGCCGCGCATGACCTGGCCATTGAGGCGCAGTTCGGCGCTGAGGTGCTGCACGCTGCCGCTCATGCTGTCCTGACAGCGTTGCGGGGCGACCCAGAGCTCCAGTTGCTGGCCGTTGGCGGCGCTGGAGAAGTTGCGCCGGCCCTGCAGCAGGTCTTCTTCCAGATAGGGCAGGGCCAGGTCCTGCTGGCCGGGACGGCTGAGAATCAGGCCCTTGCTGGTGACGGCGATGCTCCACTCCGGCTCATGACCGCTGGCCTGGATGCGTACGCGCTTGTAGTTGGGGTCATCGCAGCCATGGCCTTCGCCCTGCACGCGGTAGCGGCGGGTAATGCTGAACTGGCCGTCGACGCCGGCCTGGGTGCTGCTGTCGAGGTGGCCCTTGAAGTCGCCATAGAGGCTGCCCTGGCCATCGGCGGCAAGGCTGGCGAGGTCCTTGAGGTTGTCCTGGCCTTCGTCGTCGCTGAGAACAAAACGACGCTGCTCCTGGCAGGGGCGCAGCAGCCACTGATCACCCTCGCGACTGATTTCGCCCTGCAGGCGTTGGCTGGGCTTTTTCACCGGGTCCTTGTATTCCAGATCGGCGAGGATTTGGCAGCCGGCGAATAGCGGCAGGATCAGCAGCAGGGAAGAGCGAAGGTTGCGCATGCGGGGTCTCCAAAACGGTGGCGCCACGTTAGCCGCCCGGCGCGATCATCTCAAGCGCACGGGGTATGATGCGCGCCTTTCATTTGCGGACATTCAGCCATGAGCCAAACCCCGACCACCCTGCGCAGCGTGCTGGAAAGCTGCGACATGCTGATCATCGACGACCTGCACGCCTGGCAGTTCACCCTCAACGATGCCGAGCCGGCCCTGCTTATCGAGTGCATGGACGGCCGCAATCGGCGCGTGTGGAGCTTCACGGCCGAGGAACTGGCCGCTGCCCGGCAGGACGGTGACGACTGGCAGCTCAGCAGCGCCCAGGGCGAGCATCGCCTGCAGTGCCTGGGCGCCATCTGTGCCGACAATGATGACGACCCGGACGATGAGCCCGGCGCCGAAAGCAGCGACGCCGAGCAGCTCTGAATCGCGTCAGTTCTTCAGCCTGTAACCGCTGCGGAACATCCAGCTGACCACGCCCAGGCAGATGGCCAGGAAGCCGGCC
>CALMID010000231.1 GCA_937863915.1 uncultured Pseudomonas sp. | reverse complement strand
TGGTTGGGTCGCGGCGCTCGGCCTCGCTGAGCAGCTCTTCGGGGCGCTCGAATTCGCCGCGCATGGTCAGGCTCAGCGCCAGCAGCGGCACCAGCAGGCAGACCAGACTGGGCAGGAACAGCGCGCCGATGATGCCGGTGGCGCTGATCTGGTGGCCGATCCACAGCATGGTGGTGGTCACGTCGCCGATCGGCGACCAGGCGCCGCCGGCGTTTGCGGCGATCACCACGATGCCGGCGTAGAACCAGCGTTCGCGCTGGTCGCCGATCAGCTTGCGCAGCAGCGAGATCATCACGATGGTAGTGGTCAGGTTGTCCAGCACGGCGGAGAGGAAGAAGGTGATGAAGCCTATCAGCCACAGCAGCGTGACCCGCTTGTGGGTGCGGATGCGGTCGGTGATCACCTTGAAGCCTTCGTGGGCGTCGATCAGCTCGACGATGGTCATGGCCCCGAGCAGGAAGAACAGGATCTCGGCGATCTCGCCCAGATGATGGCGTAGCTCGCCGGCGGGGCCGTGTTCGCTCTCGGCCAGTGCCGGCAGCAGGGTATCGGCGCCCAGGGCCAGTACCGTCCAGCACAGCACGGCGGTGAGCAGGGCCGAGGCGGCCTTGTCGATCTTCAGTGGGTGTTCAAGAGCGATGCACAGGTAGCCGGCGACGAACAGCAGGGCCATGAGGACATACATGGGGAGGCATCCTTTCGCGTTTTTGTTATTCGCTGAGTTGTTTTCGCGTAGTTGCTAGCGGTGAGGCAAGGCTTTCTTAGCATGCCATGCGGCGACTGCCTTGATGCCTGGCAAGAAAAAGCCCGCCGATCTGACGATGGGCGGGCTTTTTCGCATCACAGTGCGGCGATTTTGCCGCGCTGCTCGACCAGCTTGGCCAGTGCCGCTTCGGCTTCGGCCAGCTTGGCGCGCTCCTTGTCGAGCACCTCGGCCGGCGCCTTGGCGACGAAGCCTTCGTTGCTCAGCTTGCCGCCGACCCGCTGCACTTCGCCTTGCAGGCGCTGGATTTCCTTGTCCAGGCGCGCCAGTTCGGCGTCCTTGTCGATCAGCCCGGCCATCGGCACCAGTACCTGCATCTCGCCGACCAGGGCGGTGGCGGACATCGGTGCTTCTTCGCCGGCCGCCAGCACGCGCACCGATTCCAGCTTGGCCAGCTTGTTCAGCAGCGGCTCGAAGTCGGCCAGGCGGCGCAGGTCTTCGGCACCCGCGTTCTGCACGATGATGTCGATGCGCTTGGCCATGGAGATCTTCATCTCGCCACGGATTTGGCGTACGCCGAGCATCAGTTGCTTGACCCACTCGATGTCGCCTTCGGCGCTCGCGTCGATGCGGCTCTCATTGGCTACCGGCCAGGCCTGCAGCATGATGGTGTCGCCGCTGACGCCAGCCTGGGGCTTGATGCGCTGCCAGATTTCTTCGGTGATGAAGGGCATGAACGGGTGGGCCAGGCGCAGGATCACTTCCAGCACGCGCACCAGGGTGCGGCGGGTGCCGCGCTGGCGCTCGATCGGGGCGTTTTCGTCCCACAGCACCGGCTTGACCAGCTCCAGGTACCAGGCGCAGTACTCGTCCCAGATGAACTCGTAGAGGGCCTGGGCGGCCATGTCGAAGCGGAAGGCGTCGAGGTGGCGGGTCACGTCCTGCTCGCAGCGCTGCAGGGCGGAGATGATCCAGCGGTCGACCGGCGACAGGTCCACGGCTTCGCCATTGATGCCGGTGTCCTGGCCATCGGTGTTCTCGATAACGAAGTTGGCGGCGTTCCACAGCTTGTTGCAGAAGTTGCGGTAACCCTCGACGCGGCCCATGTCGAACTTGATGTCGCGGCCGGTGGAGGCCAGCGCCAGGTTGGTGAAGCGCAGGGCGTCGGTACCGTAGGCAGCGATGCCTTCGGGGAACTCGGCGCGGGTCTGCTTGGCGATCTTCTCGGCCAGCTTGGGCTGCATCATGCCGCTGGTGCGCTTGGCCACCAGGGCTTCGAGGTCGATGCCGTCGACGATGTCCAGCGGGTCGAGCACGTTGCCCTTGGACTTGGACATCTTCTGGCCCTGGCCGTCGCGCACCAGACCGTGCACGTACACGGTCTTGAACGGGATCTGCCCGGTCAGGTGGGTGGACAGCATGATCATCCGGGCGACCCAGAAGAAGATGATATCGAAGCCCGTTACAAGAACATCCGTGGGGTGGAAGGTCTTGAGGAAGTCGGTCTGCTGCGGCCAGCCGAGGGTGGAGAAGGTCCACAGGCCGGAGCTGAACCAGGTGTCCAGCACGTCTTCGTCCTGGCGCAGGGCGATGTCACCCAGGTTGTGCTGGGCGCGCACTTCCGCCTCGTCGCGGCCGACGTAGACGTTGCCGGCCTCGTCGTACCAGGCCGGGATGCGGTGGCCCCACCACAGCTGACGGCTGATGCACCAGTCCTGGATGTCGCGCATCCAGCTGAAGTACATGTTCTCGTACTGCTTGGGCACGAACTGGATCTCGCCGCTCTCGACCACGGCGATGGCCTTCTCGGCCAGCGGCTTGGTGGAGACGTACCACTGGTCGGTCAGCCACGGCTCGATGACGGTGCCGGAACGGTCGCCCTTCGGCACTTTCAGGGCGTGGTCTTCGATCTTCTCCAGCAGGCCGGCGGCCTCGAAGGCGGCAACGATCTGCTTGCGCGCGACGAAGCGGTCGAGGCCGGCGTATTCGGCCGGCAGGCTGCCGTCGATCTCGCTGTTGACGCTGCCGTCGATGTTGAACACCTGGGCCTTGGCGAGCACCTGGGCGTCCTTGTCGAAGATGTTGATCAGCGGCAGGTTGTGGCGCTTGCCGACTTCATAGTCGTTGAAGTCGTGGGCCGGGGTGATCTTGACGCAGCCGGTGCCGAACTCGGGGTCGCAGTAGTCGTCGGCGATGATCGGGATACGGCGGCCCACCAGCGGCAGTTCGATGTAGCTGCCGATCAGCGCCTTGTAGCGCTCGTCTTCCGGGTGCACGGCCACGGCGGAGTCGCCGAGCATGGTTTCCGGGCGGGTGGTGGCGACGATCAGGTAGTCCAGGCCCTCGGCGGTCTTCTTGCCGTCGGCCAGCGGATAGCGCAGGTTCCACAGGTGGCCCTTCTCGTCGTGGTTTTCCACTTCGAGGTCGGAGATGGCGGTGTGGAACTTGGTGTCCCAGTTGACCAGGCGCTTGCCGCGGTAGATCAGGCCGTCCTGGTGCAGGCGCACGAAGGCTTCTTTAACCGCTTCG
>CALMID010000230.1 GCA_937863915.1 uncultured Pseudomonas sp. | reverse complement strand
CACCTGCGGGTCGGAGAGGTCCTTGCGCTGGGCGGTGGTCGACATCACCAGATGGTTCTTCACCAGCCACACCACCAGACGGCTGTCCCAGGCCGGCAGCTTGTGCCGCTCGCAGAACTGCGCGGCGTCCACGGCACCCAGTTCGGAGTGGTCGCCGCCGCGGCCCTTGGCGATATCGTGGTACAGGCCGGCGAGGTAGATCAGTTCCGGCTTGGGCAGGTGCGCGATGACCTTGCTGGCCAGCGGGAACTTCTCGCTCACCCCAGGCTTGCCCAGCTTGCGCAGGTGCTTGATCAGATTGAGGGTATGCGCGTCGACGGTGAAGATGTGGAACAGGTCGTGCTGCATCTGCCCGACGATCAGGCCGAACTCCGGCAGGTAGCGGCCGAGGATGCCGTAGCGGTTCATCCGCCGCAGGTTGCGGTGGATGCCTTCGTGGCACTTGAACAGTTCGATGAACAGGCTGGTGTTGCGGATGTCCTGGCGGAACTTGTCGTCGATCAGCTGACGCGAGTCGCGCAGCAGGCGGATGGTGTCGGCGCGCGCGCCCTTGATCTCCGGGTGCTGGGCCATCAGCACAAAGATTTCGAGGATGGCGAACGGGCTGCGCTTGAATACGCTGGCGTTGGTCACCTCCAGGTAACCGTCGCGGACCCGGAAGCGGCTGTTGAGCGGCGCCAGGGTGCCGCTCTCGTCATGCCGCAGGATCACTTCCTCGAAGTGCTGGAGGATCAGGTCGGACAACTCCGAGACGGCCATGACCACGCGGTAGTACTTCTGCATGAAGTGCTCGACCGCCAGCTTGCCGTCGCTGTCTTCGTAGCCGAGCAGTACGGCGATCTTGCGCTGGTAGTCGAACAGCAGGCGGTCCTCGGCGCGTCCGGCCAGCATGTGCAGGGCATAGCGCACCTTCCAGAGGAATTCCTGGCTGCTGGCGAGCATCTGCAGTTCGCTGTCGATCAGGAAGTCCGGGCCGTCGAGGGCGGTGATGCTGTGCCGGCCGAAGTGGCGGCGGGCGACCCAGAGGATGGTCTGGATGTCGCGCAGGCCGCCGGGCGAGCCCTTCACATTGGGTTCGAGGTTGTACTCGGTGTCGTTGTACTTGCCGTGGCGGGCCCGCTGTTCGTCGCGTTTGGCCAGGAAGAAGTGCTTGCTCGGCCACATCTGCTCGCTGCCGGTGACTTCCAGCATGGCCTGGCGCAAACGCTCGGGGCCGGCGATGGTACGGCTTTCCATCAGGTTGGTGATGACCGTCAGGTCGGCGCGGGCCTCGTCGGCGCATTCGGCCACCGAGCGCACGCTCTGGCCGACTTCCAGGCCGATGTCCCAGAGCAGGGTGAGAAAGCCCTCGATCGGTGAGCGGAACAGCTCCTGGTCTTCGTGCTCCATCAGCAGCAGCAGGTCGATGTCCGAGTGCGGGTGCAGCTCGCCGAGACCGTAGCCGCCGACGGCCACCAGGGCGATGTCGGCGTCTTCGCTCCAGTCGAACTGTTTCCAGGCCTCGGTGAGGATCTGGTCGACGAACCAGGCACGGTCTTCGATCAGTCGGCGGATTTCGCGACCGCCGCGAAAGCGCTCGTCGAGCACTTCGCGGGCGTGGCGAATGGCCTTCTTGAAGGCGGCAATCGGCGATGCCTTGAGCGCCAGTTCCGCCTGGAACTGGCCGCGGTCGAACAGTTCGGGGTCAACCTGCGGCATCGCGGGGTTCCTTGATCAGGCCGTGGGGGTGCGCGGGAAGCTTTCGTCGCTGCGCAGGGTCAGGACTTCGAAGCCATCGGCGGTGACCAGAATGGTGTGTTCCCACTGCGCCGAGAGCTTGCGATCCTTGGTGATGGCGGTCCAGCCATCACCAAGCAGGCGGGTTTCCGAGCGGCCCTGATTGATCATCGGCTCGATGGTGAAGGTCATGCCTTCCTTGAGTTCCATGCCGGTGCCGGCACGGCCGTAGTGCAGGACCTGGGGCTCCTCGTGGAACACGGCGCCGATGCCGTGGCCGCAGTATTCGCGGACCACCGAGTAGCCGTTCTTCTCGGCGTGCTTCTGGATCACTTCGCCGATGTCGCCCAGGCGGGTGCCGGGCTTGACCAGCTCGATGCCTTTATACAGGCACTCCTGAGTGATGCGGCAGAGCTTCTCGGCCCACTCCAGCGGCTTGCCGACGATGAACATCTTGCTGGTGTCGCCGTGGTAGCCGTCCTTGATCACGGTGATGTCGATATTGATGATGTCGCCGTCTTTCAGCGGCTTGTCGTTGGGGATGCCGTGACAGACCACATGGTTGATCGAGGTGCAGATCGACTTGGGGAAGCCCTTGTAGTTGAGCGGGGCGGGGATGGCCTGCTGCACGTTGACGATGTAGTCATGGCAGATGCGGTCCAGCTCTTCGGTGGTGACCCCCGGTTTGACGTGCTCGCCGATCATGATCAGCACTTCGCCTGCCAGACGGCCGGCAACGCGCATTTTTTCGATTTCATCGGGCGTCTTGATGGTGACGGTCATGCTGACTCTCTCGTGCTGACTTTTCTGGGGCGCACAGGGCGCAAGGCAAATAGGGGAAAGGGCCGAATTCTAACAGACCGCGGCGCCCCGGCCACCCCGGTGGAAGACTCATGGCGGGTTTTGTTTGTGCGCCGGTTGTGATATAAAGCGCCGCGCTTTTCCGGCAGTGCCGGTTCAGCCACTAACCCACACATGCGTCGACACGATGACCTGGGTGCCCTTCGGGGTTGGTCATTGGGGCGCATGGAGGCCTAACCCGACTTATCGAGGAAGAGAAATGTCCCAAGTCACTATGCGCGATATGCTGAAGGCCGGTGTGCACTTCGGCCACCAGACCCGTTACTGGAACCCGAAAATGGGCAAGTACATTTTCGGCGCGCGCAACAAGATTCACATCGTCAACCTGGAAAAGACCCTGCCGATGTTCAACGAAGCTCAGGCTTTCGTTGAGAAGCTGGCTTCCGGCAAGAACAAGATTCTGTTCGTTGGCACCAAGCGTTCCGCTGGCAAGATCGTTCGCGAAGAAGCTGCCCGTTGTGGCATGCCGTTCGTCGATCACCGCTGGTTGGGCGGCATGCTGACCAACTACAAGACCATTCGTCAGTCGATCAAGCGTCTGCGTGACCTGGAAATCCAATCCCAGGACGGCACCTTCGCCAAGCTGACCAAGAAAGAAGCCCTGATGCGTTCGCGCGATCTGGAAAAACTGGATCGCAGCCTGGGCGGTATCAAGGACATGGGCGGTCTGCCGGACGCTCTGTTCGTGATCGACGTCGACCACGAGCGCATTGCCATCACCGAAGCCAACAAGCTGGGCATCCCGGTCATCGGCGTTGTCGATACCAACAGCAGCCCGGAAGGCGTTGACTACATCATCCCGGGTAACGACGACGCCATTCGCGCCGTTCAACTGTACCTGGGTGCCATGGCTGATGCCGTGATCCGTGGTCGCAGCAACGCTGCCGGCGGCGCCGACGAGTTCGTCGAAGCGTCTGCTGACGAGGCCGCTGAGGGCTGATACCGGACTGTCATCCGACTCCGGTAAGCAAGAAGGGGGCTAGGCCCCCTTTTTGCCAACTTTGAATTGCATGATCGG
>CALMID010000229.1 GCA_937863915.1 uncultured Pseudomonas sp. | reverse complement strand
TCCTCGTCCCAGCAGGGCTCGCCGCAGACCTTGGCACCCAGGCGCAGGTAGGCCTTGAGCAGCGGCGGCATTTCCGCGCTGAGGTTGTCCGGCAGCACGTCCAGCCCCGGCAGCGGCTTCTTCGGCTCGGCCCGCAGGTGTTCGGTGCACAGGTGCTGCTCGCGCAGGCGCTGCATGATGATCTGCGCCTGCAGGCCGCCGTCCTGCATGGACACGCTGGCGCAGCCCATCAGATAACGGTAATGACCTTCGTTGAGAATCTCGGCCAGCTCGCTCCACAGCACGGCGATGGTGGCGCCATTGCGGTAGGCGGCATCGACGCAGGTGCGGCCCAGTTCGAGGATCGGCCCCTGCAGCTGGCTGAGGCCGTCGAGGTGGAACTCTTCCTCGCTGTAGAAGCGGCCCAGGCGCGCGGCGGCCTGGTGGTCGAGCAGGCGGGTGGTGGCGACCAGCTCGCCGCTGCTGAGGTCGCGCACGCCGATGTGCTGGCAGTGCAGGTCGAACTCGTCCATGTCCAGACCCAGCTCGGCACCCTTGAGGCGGGCGGCGAACTCGTGGCTGAACACGCGGTAGCGCAGGGCCTGGGCTTCACGCAGGGCCATGGCGCCGGTCAGGCGTTCGGCTTGCAGGCGGCGTGGCTGGCGCGGGGCAATCAGGGGTTTGTCACTGCTGAGCACGATCTGGGACATGGCGATTCTCCGGGTGCCGGCGGCATCGGGCTTGCGGCCGGTCGATCTTGTTGTGCAAGCTCAGGCTAGGGAGTGCCGGTGTCACCCGCGTGACAGTTCGGCGACGCTTGAATGACATGCACGAGGAGAATTGCCATGCCCTGGACCCGCCTGCTGGAGTCCGCCGAACGTCAGCCCGCCGCGCGCCTCGAGGACTGGTACGCCAGCCTGCTGGCGGCCTGCCCGGAGGCGGCGCCGTTCGAGCTGGCGGTGCGTGGTGGTTGCCGGGCGGCGACGCCGGGGCTGGCCTTCCTGGCCGGTTACCAGGCGGCGCTGCGCATGCTCTGGCCCTCGGCCCCGCTGAGTCTGGGCGCGCTGTGCGTCACCGAGCAGCGCAGCGTGCGGCCGGCCGATCTGCAGTGCCGGGTGGCGGATTTGCAGGTCAGCGGGCGCAAGGATTTCGTCACCGCCGCCGAGGCCGCCGACTGGCTGCTGGTTGCCGCGCGCGAGGAGGTCGCCGGGGAGAAGCCGCAGGTCGCCCTGCTGGTGGTGCGCAATGGCGATCCGGGCGTGCAGGTCGAGGCACTGCCGCCGCTCAAGCTGATGCCCGATATCGGCCATGCCCGGCTGCTGCTGAGTGAGGCGTCCTGCGAGCGCCTGGCCGGCGATGGCTGGAGCGATTACGTGAAACCCTTCCGCACCCTGGAGGATGTCCATGTGCTGGCGGCCTTCACCGCCTGGCTGTATGGCGTGGGGCGTGACAGCGGCTGGTCGCTGAGCCTGCGTTTGCGCCTGCTGGCGGTGCTTGCCGGGGCGGCCGAAGTGGCCCGTCAGCCGGCCGGTTCGGCGGCGGCTCATCTGCTGCTGGCCGGTCTGTTCGAGCAGTGGCAGCAACTCAGTGGCGATCTGGATCAGGCCTTTGCGGCGGGCCCGGCTGAGTGGCGCGAGCTGTGGCAGCGCGATCGCGGCCTGCTCGGTGTGGCCGGCGCGGCCCGCGCCAAACGTCTGAGCAATGCACTGGCGACACTGGCGGTTGATGCAGGTCAGTGAGCGCGCGGCGGCAAACGGCTTAACTGGCGCCCCCTGAAACCCCGGAGGTGGCCATGCGCCGTGAACCGATAGTGCTGTTCGATAACGGCAGCCACCAATGCCTGATGTTCGATGACCTGGTCAGCGGCGAGGGCGTGCAGTCCAACCAGTTCCTGATCACCGACAACGAGCAGTACCTGCTGCTCGATCCGGGCGGCGACCTGACCTATACGCCGCTGTCGCTGGAGCTTTCCAAGCACATCGCGGTGCAGGACCTGACCTACATCTTCGCCTCGCACCAGGACCCGGACATCATCGCCTCGCTGGACAAGTGGCTGCTGCACACCCGCGCCAAGGTGATCTGCTCCAAGCTGTGGGCGCGTTTCCTGCCGCACCTGACGGCCAGCTACCTGGCGCTCAGCCACGGCATCAACACCTACGACCGCATCATTGCGCTGCCCGACCGCGGCCAGTCGATTGCGCTGGGCAAGTGCCAGCTCAAGGCAGTGCCGGCGCACTTCCTGCACTCGGTGGGCAACTTCCAGATCTATGACCCGGTGAGCAAGATTCTGTTCTCCGGCGACATGGGCGCTTCGCTGGTCGATGATGCCAGCCCGGTGCGCGACTTTGCCGCTCACCTGCCGAGCATGGAGGGCTTCCACCGCCGCTACATGGCGAGCAACAAGGTCTGCCGGCTGTGGGCGCAGATGGTGCGTGGCATGGACGTGGCGATGATCGTGCCGCAGCACGGCCGGCCTTTTGTCGGCCCGCAGATGATCGGCGCCTTCCTCGACTGGATCGAGAACCTCGAGTGCGGCATCGACCTGCTCGGTGCCGAGGACTACCAGTTGCCCAAGTGATGTGTCGCGCCAAAGCCGCCGCCAGGCTGGCGGTTTTGGCGCTATGGCAGGTCTTCGGGCCCGTGCTAGGGTGCGCAGACTTCGACAACAAGAGGCCTGCCAATGCCCATTCCCGTCTTGCGTCGCCTGCTCTGTGCCGGCGCCCTGTTGCTGCCCGCCGCGGCCTGCTGGGGTGAAACCTGGCCCGAGCGTGACTGGGCCTCCCGCCCCGTGGCGCCCAGCGCCGCGCTCAGCGAATTCGAAACCTATGCCTTCCCCGCGCGGGACGATGGCACCCGCCAGGGCATCCGCAGCGATGCTGTGGTGGTGATCCGCGATGGCGAGCTGATCTACGAGCGTTATGCCGGGCCGACCAAGGCCAGCACGCCGCACCTGACCTGGTCGATGAGCAAGAGCCTGCTGGCGACGAC
The DNA here is from genome assembly GCA_937863915.1 of uncultured Pseudomonas sp. Lineage (GTDB taxonomy): Bacteria > Pseudomonadota > Gammaproteobacteria > Pseudomonadales > Pseudomonadaceae > Aquipseudomonas. The sequence goes on along the minus strand of CALMID010000229.1, from coordinate 5,719 downwards.
CCTGGGCGTGGCCTATGGCGAAGGCCGCTTCAAGCTGGATGAGCCGGTGGCGCAGTATTACCCGGCGTTTCAGGGGCACCCTTCGGTCAAACTCGGCCACCTGTTGAACTGGGCCTCCGGCCTGGCCTGGCAGGAAGACTACGAGTACGCGCCGCTGCGCTCCTCGGTGGTGGCCATGCTCTATACCCGTGGCCGTGGCGACATGGCCCGCTTCGTGGCCGAGCATCCGCTGGACGCGGTGCCGGGCACACGCTTTCGCTACTCCAGTGGCGACAGCAATGTGCTGGCCGCCGCGCTCAAACAGATGGTCGGCGTACAGGCCTATGCCGACTACCCCTGGCAGGCGGTTTTCCAGCCGCTGGGCATCACCTCGGCGGTGTGGGAGCGCGATGCCAGCGGCACCTTTGTCGGTTCTTCCTATGCCTACATGACGGCCCGCGACCTGGCGCGCGTCGGTCTGCTGATGCAGCGCGGCGGGCGCTGGGGCCAGCAGCAACTGCTGCCCAAGGCCTGGGTCGAGTTCAATCTGACGCCGTTCGCCAACTACCAGGCCGATCCGGCCAAACCCGGCGAAGCGGTGCCCGGCGGGCACTGGTGGCTCAATCGCCATCTGGCCAAGGCGGACAAACCCTGGGCCGATGCCCCGGAATCCACCTTCGCCGCGCTCGGCCACTGGGGGCAGGGGCTTTATGTGCTGCCGGAGCAGAAGCTGGTGGTGGTGCGCTACGCCGATGACCGCGACAAGACCTATCAGCACAACGAATTTCTCAAGCGGGCGCTGGCCGCCTTTGCCGCGCCGGAGGTGCAGCCATGATCCGTCGTCATCCGCTGCGCCTGGCTCTGGCGCTGATCGCCGTGGTGCTGGCCACGCTGGCCTGGCACAACCGGGCTCACCTGCAGGCCTTCCCCGACATCATCGGCGCCTACTCGGCCAAGGAGTACTGCTCCTGCCGCTACGTGATGGACAACCCGGCGCCCTATTGCGCGGGCTACGTGAAGCAGTGGCTGCCGCTCACGCGCTTCCTCGATGACAGCACCAACAAACGCGTCACCGCCGAAGGCCTGGGGCGCAGCCACAGCGCGCGCTGGCTGGATGTGCGCCAGGGCTGCCAGCTGGAGTGATCGAGGTTCCCAAGAGCGGGGCGGCGGGCTATCGTTCGCCCCGTCTGTTGTGGAGTCCTGTCATGTTTTTGAGCACTGTGATGTTGCTGAACCTAGGGATGTTGCGGAACCTTGGGATGTTGCGAGTGCTGCTGGCGCTGTGCGCCCTGAGCGTGGTCGGTGTGGCGCGTGCCGACTGGGTGTTGGATGGCGAGTCGTCGCGGGTCAGCTTCGTTTCCAGCAAGTCCGGCAGCCGGGCCGAGGTCAGTCGCTTCCTCGGCCTCAAGGGTGAGGTCGAGGCCGACGGCCAGGCGCAGCTGCGGGTTGAGCTGGAGTCGGTCAGCTCCGGTATCCCCAAGCGCGATGAGCTGCTGCGCAAGGACCTGTTCGAGATCAGCCGCTTCCCGCTGGCGCTGATCGGCACCCGCCTGGATCTGCCGTCCCTGCTCAATCTGGCGCCTGGCGCCCAGCTGGAGTTGAACGTGCCGCTGACCGTCAAGCTGCATGGCCAGGTCAGCGATCATCTGGTCGAGCTGCTGGTCACCCGCCTGGATGAGCAGCGTTTTCAGGTCGTCACCCTGGCGCCGCTGGTGCTGCAGGCCGAGGACTATGACCTGCTGCCCGGCCTGGAGAAACTTCGCCAGCTGGCCAATCTCAGCCAGATCAACTCCGCGGTGCCGGTCAGCGCCGTGCTGATCTTCGTCAACCGTTGAACCACGAGGTCTTTGCCTGGCGCAGCGGTAACCGCTTCGAGCTGCTGCTCGACGGCCCGCAGTTCTTCCCGCGCCTGCTGGCGGCCATTGCCGCGGCCGAACAACAGGTCGAGCTGGAGCTGTACCTGGTTGAGGACGGTGCCTGCGCCGCCGAACTGGTCGCGGCGCTGACGGCGGCGGCACGTCGTGGCGTGCGCGTGCGCTGCCTGTTCGACGGCTTTGGCTGCCTGGCTTTCGGCGAGTCGTCGCGCCAGCTATTGGCCGATGCGGGTGTCGAGTTGCGCCTGTACAACCCGCTGAGCTGGCGGCGCGGCCTGCTCAACCTGTACCGCGATCACCGCAAGCTGCTGCTGGTTGACCAGCATCTCGGTTTCGTCGGCGGCACCGGCGCCACCGATGAGTTCTGGCAGCCGGGCAGTGAAACCTGCTGGCATGAGCTGATGGTGCAGATGCAGGGGCCGCTGCTGCAGGACTGGCGTCAGCTGTTCGAGCGCCAGTGGCAGGCCAGCGAGGGGCGCCGGGCCTGGCGCCCGCATTTGCCGCTGCGTCGTCCCAGCCTGCCGTCGATTCCGCCTCTGGGACCGGGCCTGGGCCGGGTGGCCTACGCCGACGCCGAGCAGCACCGGGACATTCTGCAGTCGCTGGTGCGCAACCTGTTGCGGGCCCGGCGCACCATCTGGCTGGCCACGCCCTATTTCCTGCCGACCTGGCGGGTCCGTCGTGCCCTGCGTCGTGCTGCCAAGCGCGGGGTGGATGTTCGTTTGCTGCTGACCGGGCGCAACACCGACCACGCCCCGGTACGTTACGCCGGACGACGCTATTACCCGCGCCTGCTCAAGGCCGGGGTGCGCATCTTCGAATACCAGCCGCGCTTTCTGCACCTGAAGATGGTGCTGGTGGATGACTGGGTCAGCCTCGGCTCCTGCAATTTCGATCACTGGAACCTGCGCTGGAACCTGGACGCCAATCTCGAAGCCCTCGATCCGCAGCTGGCCGGTGAGGCGGCTTCCAGCTTCATGGCCGACTTCGCCCAGGCCGAGGAGGTGACCCTGGCCGGCTGGCGGGCCACGCCGCTGGGGGAGCGCATTCGCACGCGCCTGTGGGGCTGGCTCGACCGTCTGGTGATCAACCTGTTCGATCAGCGCCGCTGACCCGCACTTTTGGCGGGTGCCTGCTCTGGCGCGGCTGGTTAAGCTCGCCGGATAACCACTAAAGGGGATGCGCATGCGCCGCCAGATCCTGTCGCTTCTGCTGTTACCGCTGCTGCTGGCGGGCTGTTCCACGCCGGGAACCTTCTTCAAGCCTCTGCAGGGCCCGCACTTCAAGGCTCAGGCGCTGCCCGACGAGGACAACGCGCTGGTCTATCTGTACCGCCCGCAAAGCGACTGGGGCGATCAGGAGCTGGAGGCACCGGGGGTGTTCCTCAATAACGAACTGATCGGCGTGCTGCCCAGTGGTGGCTATCTGGCGCTGGAGTTTGATGTCGACAACTACAAACTGGAAATGCGCCGGCCGTTGTTCGGTAGCTATTGGACGCTGTTCGCCGACGGCCCGCTGGAGTTCACCCGCATTGCCAGCTTCACCCTGGAAGCCGAAACCGGCGCGGTGTATTACCTGCGCTACGACGAGCTGAATCCGCCGCCGGCCAAGGATACCCAGCCGGAAGAGGGCGATGGCCCGCTACAGGTCGTGGGCGAGCGCCTGGGCCTGGAAGAGCTTCCCGCCACCCGTCTGGTTCAGGACAGCCAGCACTATGCTGCCGGCAGCTACGCGCAGCGGCCGCAGCGCAGCTTCTGGGAGGGCGTGGGCAAGGCCCTCGACCATATCGGCATCTGATGCACCGTTCAAAAAAACCGGCTAACGCCGGTTTTTTTCTGCCCGTTTTCTGTCTGTAGTACGGGAGTATTACCCACGTCGCCTCCGGCAGGAGGACACTGAACTTGTCCCCACGCCCTCAGGAGCAAGTGTCATGGCGAGCAAATCCATTCTCATGCTGGTTGGCGATTACGCCGAAGACTACGAAACCATGGTGCCGTTCCAGGCCCTGCAGATGGTCGGCCATCGCGTCGATGCCGTGTGCCCGGGCAAGACCAGCGGCCAGTTCATCCGCACCGCCATCCATGATTTCGAGGGTGATCAGACCTACAGCGAGAAGCCGGGCCACAACTTTGTGCTCAATGCCGATTTCGAAGGCGTGACGGCCGAGGCGTATGATGCACTGGTGATCCCCGGTGGCCGTGCCCCGGAATACCTGCGCCTGAACGAGCAGGTGCTGGTGCTGGTACGCGCCTTTGCCGCGGCCAACAAGCCGATCGCCGCGGTTTGCCACGGTGCCCAGCTGCTGGCCGCCGCCGGTGTGCTCAAGGGCCGCGCCTGCAGCGCCTACCCGGCCTGCGCGCCGGAGGTTCGCCTGGCGGGTGGCGAGTATGTGGAGATCGCCGTGGATGCCGCGCATGTCGACGGCAACCTGATCACCGCGCCGGCCTGGCCAGCACACCCGGCCTGGCTGGCCGCGCTGCTGGCGCAACTGGGCTGATGCCAGTAACCCCTGTGTAGGTAACTCCGCGGATAAGGAGACGAGCATGTGCGAGCTGTATGTGAAGGCCGATCCGATTCTCTATGAGTCGCGCACGCGCTCCCTGCGTATCCGCGGGGTGGTCACCACCCTGCGGCTGGAAAACCAGTTCTGGGACATCCTGCGCGAGATCGCCGAAGTCGACGGCATGACCACCAATCAGCTGATTACCAAGCTGTATGAGGAGGTCATGGATTACCGGGGCGAAGTGGTCAATTTTGCCTCCTTCTTGCGTGTCAGCTGCACGCGCTTCCTCGCCCAGCGCGCCGTGCCGGGCGCCACTCTGCTAAGTCTGCCGGGGCGCAAGCAGGGCTGAAATCGCCTCGCGGGTGGCCGCTCGGCCGCCTTGCGCTTGGGGTGGGCTGTCTATACTCAGGTCATTACTAGAGCCTGAGGGCCATCATGGACTTCTTCTCCGATCACGCGTCCGGCCAGTCTCCTCAGCCGCCTGCTACGCCCTCTGATAAACCCTCCTGGTGCGTCCTGCTGGTCGACGATGATGCCGAGATTCACGGCATCACCCGCCTGGCCCTGCGTGGCTTCGAATTCCAGAACCGTCCACTCGAATTGCTGTCGGCCCATTCGGCGGCCGAGGCGCGGGAGGTCTTTGCCCGGCGCCACGATATTGCCCTGGCTCTGGTCGATGTGGTGATGGAAACCGAGCATGCGGGCCTGGACCTGGTGCGTTACCTGCGCGAGGACTGCAACAACCGCCTGACCCGCCTGGTGCTGCGGACCGGGCAGGCCGGCCAGGCGCCGGAAGACCGGGTGATCCGCGAGTACGACATCGACGACTACAAGGAAAAGACCGAGCTGACCACGCAGAAGCTGCGCACCCTGCTGTATTCCATGCTGCGCGCCTACCGCGACCTGTGCGTGATCGAAGAGCAGCGGCGTGGCCTGAGCAAGGTGCTCGAGGCTTCGGCCAAGGTGCAGAACGCCGCGACCCTCAAGCTGTTTTCCTCCACCGTGCTGGAACAACTGACCTCGCTGCTGCACCTCAACCGCTCGGCGCTGTATTGCATGGTGCTGCCCGGTGCCGGCAATGGCGAGCGCGAAACCCGAACCCTGGCCGCCACCGGCGAGTTTGTCCGCTATCAGCCCGGCAGCTCTTTCGAGGTGTTGCCCGAGGAAGTCGGTTCGCGCTTTCAGCAGGTCCTCGCCGAGCAGCGCTCGCTGCATTTCGATGACGCCTACGTGATGTACATGCAGGGCGAGCGAGGTGGTGCCAACCTGCTGTATGTCACCCATGTCGAGCCGCTCAGTGACCTCGACCGGCAATTGCTGGAGATCTACATCCACAACGTTGCCCTGACCTTCGAGAACATCA
>CALMID010000228.1 GCA_937863915.1 uncultured Pseudomonas sp. | reverse complement strand
CCGGCTGGCCGCGCAGCGCATGAGCCAGCAGGAAATCGATGAGCTGCGCCGGGTCCTCGACCTGCATGAGCAGGACGCGGCGTTCAAGGCCGGGGTCGGTTACTACCAGCAGGAAGGCGACTTCGACTTCCACTACCGGATCATCCAGGGCAGCGGCAATCAGACACTCAGCCGCATGCTCTGTGGTGAGCTGTACAAACTGGTGCGCATGTACCGCCTGCAGTTTTCCGCCACGCCCAATCGGCCGCGTCAGGCCTTTGCCGAGCATCACCGCATCCTTGATGCCATCGCCGAGCGTGATGGCGAGCTGGCCGAGCTGCTGATGCGCCGGCATATCGCCGCTTCCAAACGCAATATTGAACGCCACTACCAGGCTAGCCAGGCCCGTGGCACCACCGTCAAACCGTCGAAGTCCCGAGGTGAGTCATGAGTCAAGCAACTCCCGGCCAGCGTTTCCGCGCGGCGATCGCTGCCGAGCAGCCACTGCAGATCATCGGTGCCATCAACGCCAATCACGCGCTGCTGGCCAAACGTGCCGGCTTCAAGGCCATCTACCTGTCCGGCGGCGGCGTGGCGGCTGGCTCGCTCGGCCTGCCGGATCTTGGCATAAATACCCTGGATGATGTGCTCACCGACGTGCGCCGCATCACCGACGTGTGTGATCTGCCGCTGCTGGTAGACATCGACACCGGTTTCGGCCCCAGCGCCTTCAACATCGAGCGCACCATCAAGAACCTGATCAAGGCCGGAGCCGCTGCCGCGCATATCGAGGATCAGGTTGGTGCCAAGCGTTGCGGCCATCGCCCGGGCAAGGAAATCGTCTCCTGCGAGGAGATGGTCGACCGAGTGCGCGCCGCCGCAGACGCCAAGACCGATCCGGACTTCTTCCTGATCGCCCGCACCGACGCCATCCAGGCCGAGGGCGTGGACGCGGCCATCGAACGTTGCCAGGCCTACGTTGAGGCAGGTGCCGACGGCATCTTCGCCGAGGCCGCCTACGACCTGCCGACCTACAAGCGCTTCGTCGACGCTCTGAAGGTGCCGGTGCTGGCCAATATCACCGAGTTCGGCGCCACGCCGTTGTTCACCCGCGACGAGCTGGCCTCGGTCGGCGTGGCCATGCAGCTTTATCCGCTGTCGGCCTTCCGTGCCGCCAACAAGGCCGCCGAGGCTGTCTACACCTCGATTCGCCAGAACGGTCACCAGAAGGATGTCATCGACCTGATGCAGACCCGCATGGAGCTGTACGACCGCATCGGCTACCACGCCTTCGAGCAGAAGCTCGACGCGCTGTTCGCCCAGAAAAAGAACTGACCAGACCACTTGCCTGAAGAGGACCGATAACCATGGCTGAAGCAAAAGTATTGGGTGGCGCCGGCCTGCGTGGCCAGGTGGCCGGGCAGACCGAACTCTGCACCGTGGGCAAGACCGGTGCCGGTCTGACTTACCGTGGCTACGACGTGCGTGAGCTGGCGGAGAAATGCTGCTTCGAGGAAGTGGCCTACCTGCTGCTGTACGGCGCTCTTCCGAACAAGAGTGAGCTTTCCGCTTACAAGGAAAAACTTCGAGCTCTGCGCGGACTGCCTCTGGAGCTGAAGGAAGTGCTGGAGCGCATTCCGGCCGATGCTCATCCGATGGATGTGATGCGCACTGGCGCCTCCATGCTCGGCACCCTGGAGCCGGAGCTGTCCTTCGAGCAGCAGCGCGACGTGGCCGACCGCCTGCTCGCCGTGTTCCCGGCGATCATGTGCTACTGGTACCGCTATAGCCATGACGGCGTGCGTATCGACACCATTACTGACGAAGACGGCATTGCCGGTCACTTCCTGCATCTGCTGCACAGCAAGCGTCCGAGCGAGCTGCATGTGCGGGTGATGAATGTCTCGCTGATCCTCTACGCCGAGCACGAGTTCAACGCCTCCACCTTCACCGCACGCGTCTGCGCCTCGACTCTGTCGGATCTGTACTCCTGTGTGACCGGCGCCATTGGCTCGCTGCGCGGCCCGCTGCATGGCGGTGCCAACGAGGCGGCCATGGAGCTGATCGAGCGCTTCAGCAGCCCCGAAGAGGCGGTCACCGAGCTGCTGGCCATGCTGGCGCGCAAGGACAAGATCATGGGCTTCGGCCATGCGATCTACAAAGAGAGTGACCCGCGCAACGAAGTGATCAAACAGTGGTCCCAGCGCCTGGCCGAAGAAGTCGGCGACAGCGTTCTGTTCCCGGTTTCCGTGGCCATCGACGAGACCATGTGGGCGCAGAAGAAACTGTTCCCCAACGCCGACTTCTACCATGCCTCGGCGTACCACTTCATGGGCATCCCGACCAAGCTGTTTACCCCGATCTTCGTCTGCTCGCGCACCAGTGGTTGGACCGCGCACGTGTTCGAGCAGCGGGCCAACAACCGCATCATCCGCCCGAGCGCCGACTATATCGGTGTCGAGCAGCGTTCAGTGCCGGCCCTGGATCAGCGCTGAGTAGGGCGGGGCGCCGCCCACTGCCGGTGCCCCGACTG